>NZ_JBIGLU010000012.1:0-142202 GCF_043658375.1 Pseudomonas sp. PsB
TAATTGGCCCGAAACAGATGTAGGAGCAGCCTTGTGCTGCGAAGCGCCGCGCGGGCGGCGCTCGATCTCATAGGCGCTGAAACTGTCAAGGCAAGCACCTGTCAGCCCCGACACTACGTTATCGCCAGTCCGCCTTGTCGGCAAAAAACGCCTGCGCATTCGCCTCCAGGCTCTCCAGGTGATACCCCCCTTCCTGCACGATCAGGCACGGCAAGCGCATCGCCCGAATCCGCTCGCCCAATACCGCAAACCCTTCAGTCGTCACCGCCACCTTGCTCTGCGGGTCGAGTTCGTAAATATCGAACCCCAGCGACAACACCAGCACCTCGGCGCCAAAGTCCTTCACCGCTGCCAGCGCGATCTCCAGCTGCCCCATGAAGTCCGCTTCGCTAGCCCCATGCGCCATCGGCAAGTTGAGGTTGTACCCCTCCCCCGCACCGCTGCCACGCTCGTCCGCGAACCCGGCCACACCCGGGTAGAAGTTGGTGGGGTCGCCATGCACTGACACATACAGCACATCCCGGCGGTTGTAGAAGATTTCCTGAATCCCCTGCCCGTGGTGCATGTCGGTATCGAGGATGGCCACGCGGCTGTAGCGGCTGCGCAAGGCCTGGGCAGCGACAGCGGCATTGTTGATGTAGCAGAAACCACCGGCTGCATCGAAGCGCGCATGGTGGCCTGGCGGCCGGCACAGGGCATAGGCCGCCGGCTCGCCGTCGAGAATGGCCTTGGCACCGGCCACTGCGCTTTGCGCAGACCAATAGGCCGAGCGCCAGGTGTGTTCGCCTACAGGGCAGCTGCCGTCAGCCAGGTAGCGCCCGGCCTGGGCGAGGATGCCGCGCAGGGCGTTGGGTTCACGCACGAAGATGTTGGACATGACCTCGTCGCCCCAGTCCTCGGGCACTTCCTTCCAGCGCGCATGAGCCTCTTCGAGGAAGGCCAGGTAGGCCTCGCCATGCACTGCCTTGAGCGGTTCGAGGCCGGCGTCCTCAGGTTGACGGATGTCGAAACCCAGATCCTTGGCCGCCTGCAGCAGGCGCTGGGCGCGTTCGGGGACTTCCTGCGGGGTGCGCATGGCGCCGCGCGAGTAATAGCTGCGTGGGTGGTGCAGCAGTTGTTCGGGGTGGAAGTAGCAACGCATCAGGCGTCTCCTTGTTCAATACGACCCGCGCGGGCCAGCACGGCATTGAGCAGTACATCGGCGCCCTGGCGGGCGTCGTCGGGCAACACGTCTTCGGCTTCGTTGTGGCTCAGGCCGCCGACACAAGGGATGAACACCATGGCGGTCGGGCAGTAGCGGGCCAGCAGGATGGCGTCGTGGCCGGCGCCGCTGACGATCGACTGCTGGGCATAGCCCAGGCCATCCACTGCCTGCTGCACGGCGGCTACGCAATCGGCATCGAATGGTGTGGCCGGGCTGACCCAATGGCGCTCGATACGCACCTGCAACCCGCGCTGATTGGCGATGGCTTGCAGCTTCAACGTCAGGTCGCGCTCCATCGCCTCGATGGCTTCATCCCGGTGATGACGCAAGTCGACGGTGAACTGCAGCAGCCCCGGAATGGTGTTGCGCGAGGACTTGGCGATGGACAGTTCACCCACCGTGGTCAGGCCTTCAGGGGCAAAATCGGCAGCCAGTTGCTCGACCGCCTGGATCATCCGTGCGGTGCCGTACAGGGCATCCTTGCGCAGCGGCATCGGCGTGGTGCCGGCGTGTGCGGCCATGCCTTCGACCGTGACGTCGAGCCATCGGATGGCCTGCCCGCCGCTGACCACGCCAATGGCCTTGGCGTTGTCTTCAAGGATCGGGCCTTGCTCGATATGCGCCTCGAAATAGGCATCGACCTGGCCGCCCAGCGGGCGCCGGCCGGCGTAACCGTTGCGTTGCAGTTCATCGGCGACACTGATGCCATCGGCATCGCGAATGGCCAGCGCTTCGTCCAGTGCCAGGGTGCCGGTGAACACCGCCGAGCCGAACATGGCCGGGGTGAAGCGGGCGCCCTCCTCGTTGGTCCATACGGCGATTTCCAGCGGTTTGCGCGTCTGGATGTTCAGGTCATTGAGCCGGCGCACCACTTCAAGGCCCGCCAGCACACCGTAGACACCATCGAAACGGCCGCCCTCAGGTTGGGTGTCGAGGTGGCTGCCCATCATCACCGGCGCTGCATCCGGGTCGCTGCCAGCGCGGCGAACGAACAGGTTGCCGATGGCATCCACAGTCAGCGTCAGGCCGGCTTCGCGGCACCAGTGGCTAAACAGTTCACGGCCAGCCTTGTCCTCGTCGCTCAGGGCCAGGCGGCAGCTGCCGCCACGGGCAGTGGCACCGATTTCGGCCATGGCCATCAGGCTCGCCCACAGGCGTTCGCCATTGCTTTTCAACATGTGCGGGTACTCCAGAAAAAAGCGGTTCGATCAGGCCAGTTCCAGGCGCTGGCTGCGGGCGTACTGGCGCGCCAGGGCGAGCACGCAGACCAGCGAAATAGTGGCGATCAGGGTGTAGAACACCGCCATCGGCCACCATTGGCCGGTGAAGGTGTGGGCCAGCCAGGTACCGATCAGCGGCGTCAGGCCGCCCGCGATGGCGCCGCAGATCTGGTAGGCCAGGGAAATGGCGGTGTAGCGCACACGGGTGTCGAACATGCCGCTGACATAGCCGGCGATCACCGCGTAGAACGACGCCATGCACGCGGCGGCCAGGGCAATGCCGAGTACGATCAACGGGCCCTGGCCCGAGCTGACCAGCACGAACATCGGGTAAGGCGAGGCCATCGCCAGCAGCGCGACCAGGGCCAGGAAGCGGGTGGCGCCGATCTTTTCCGATAGCCAGGCGGCCAACGGCTGCACGCAGAACTGGATGATCGCCACGAAGAACAGGCACTCCAGGATCAACGAACGCTCCAGGTGCAACTGCTGGGTGGTGTAGCTGATCATGAAGGTGTTGGTGAAGTAGACACCGGCAATACCCAGGGTATTGGCACCGATGCACAGCAACAGCGGGCGCCAGGCCGTGCGCAGCACTTCGAATACCGGGGCCTGCTCCTTGCGCCGGGCCTTTTCCGCCTGCTCGCGGCTGGCGATGAACTCGGGCGACTCATTCACCCCCAGGCGAATCGCCAGGCCCACCAGCAGCAACAGCGCGCTGGCCAGGAACGGCACGCGCCAGCCCCAGTTCATCAGGTCTTCTTCCGGCAGGCGGGTGACCGCGCCGAAGGCCAGCAGCGACAGGATCAGGCCCGCCGGGCTGCCCAGCTGGGCGAACGAAGCGAAGAAGTTGCGCCGGCCCTTGGGGGCATGCTCACCGGCCATCAGCACCGCCCCGCCCCACTCGCCGCCCACGGCGATGCCCTGGACGATGCGCAGCAGGATCAGCAGTACCGGCGCGCTGGCGCCGATTTGTGCGTAGGTCGGCAGCAGGCCGATGCCCACGGTGACGATGCCCATCATCAGCAAGGTGATGACCAGCGACTTCTTGCGGCCGATACGGTCGCCCACGTGGCCGAAGACGATGCCACCCAGCGGCCGGGCAAAGAAGCCGACGGCGAAGGTGCCGAACGCGGCCATGGTGCTGAACAGGCTGTTGTCGGAGGGGAAGAACAGCGCGCCGAACACCAGGGCGGCGGCGGTGGCGTAGATGTAGAAGTCGTACCACTCGATCATGGTACCGATGAACGCGGCGGCGGCGGCACGGCGTGGCTGGGGGGAAGCGGTGGGCTTCATGGGGGCTCCTTTGCTTGTTGTTCTGGCAGGAGTTGTTGGGGGCACGGGGGCGCTCTTGTGGCGCTTGGCTTGTTGAATCGGTGTTGGCTTCTTCGCGGGCTCGCCCGCTCCCACAGGTACTGCGCAGCATTCGAAACCTGTGGTGACCCTGTGGGAGCGGGCAAGCCCGCGAAGAAGCCAGCACCGACTCGGCAGGCCTCGATACCTGCGATTTATCGGCTCGGGGCTATGATTAGTCAATTTTCTATTTATTATTCGAAATATTAGCCTTGCTTATTATCGAGCCCTGCCATGCCCGACCGTCTGCTCAACGACCGCCTCGACTGGAACCTGCTGCGCACCTTCCGGGTCATCGGCCAGGAGCTGTCCATCAGCCGCGCGGCCGCCCGCCTGCACCTCACCCAGCCGGCAGTGAGCCAGGCGCTCAAGCGCCTTGAAGAACAGCTTGGCCGCCAGCTCATCGCCCGCCGCGGGCCGCGCTTCGTGCTGACGGAAATGGGCGAGCAGCTGTTCCAGCTGGCCGGCGAGGTCTATGGGCAGATGTCGCAGATCGGCGGCTTGCTGGAGCAGCCGGCGGACGAACTGGTGGGCAAGGTACGCCTGCTGATGATCAGCCGTATCGTCAACGAACGCTTCGACGACTTCCTCGCCGACTTCCACCGCCAGCACCCGCGGGTGGAGCTGGAGATCGACGTGATGCGCAGCTCCGACATCGTCGCCGCCCTGCAGGAAAAAACCGCCACGGCGGGCCTCAGCCTGAACCGGCGTGCGCAGCCACGGCTGGAGCAACGGTTGTTCCTGCGCCAGCGCTATGCGTTCTTCTGTGGCAAGCACCATGCCCTGTTTGGCCAGGACGAGGGCGACCTGCAGCGGGAGAACTTCGTCAGTTTCACCAGTGACCAGATTGGCGGCATGCTGTCGCCACTGACCATTTTCCGCGACCAGCAAGGGTTTGCCGGGCGGATCGTGGCATCGTCACCAAGCCTTGAAGAAGTACGCCGGCTGGTGATTGCCGGGTTTGGCATAGGTTGCCTGCCCGAGCATGTGGTGGCGCCGGATGTAGACGCCGGGTTGCTGTGGAAGCTGTCGCCGCAGGAAGGGATTGCCGATGTGGATATCCACCTGTTGTGGAACAGGGAGCAACGCTTCAGCCGGGCAGAAGAAGTGTTTATCGAGGCGTTGCAGCAGAGCCTTGACTGAACGCAGAGCTGGGGTCGGCGAGCACTGGACACGATAGTGGCCAATTAGTAGCATCCAGGCCAACTGAACATTACGGACAATCTCAGTCATGGATCGAGCTACCGTGGTCATTCGACGCCCCATTCATCACCCCATCCGCCCTTTGATCACCTGGGAAGAAGCATGGAAGGGGCCCGACGAGGGCTTGATCCGCTGCTGGGAGATTGGCCGTGAGCGGGCTCTGGCCCAGCCAGAACTTGCCCGGCACTGCGCCGATGGCGCACTCCCGGTGCTAGGTTGGAAAGGTGGCCATGATCGCGCTTTGAAGAAACCGATGAAGTACGGTTCGTTCAAGTACCTGGCGCAATGGCAGGGCCTTCGCGGCGAGGATCTGTTCATCGATACGCGAACAGAGCTCACCCTGACCTGTAATCACACCGGCATGCTGACAACGTTCACACCGGACCAGGAAAAATACGCCAACGCTTTGATGCTGATGGAATAGAACAGAGAATGGCGGCCTTGCAGGAACTTCGGTGAAGCACGCTTTTTCACTAAGTACCTTTACACCCTACCCCGAAATTGCACGGTCACTGTGGGAGCGGGTTCACCCGCGAAGCAGGCGACACGGTGGATGGCACCGGCGTTGCCGGTGTTCGCGGCTAAAGCCGCTCCCACAGGTACAGCGTGAGCCCGCTCCTACAGAGGTAGAACCCGAAGTCAGGCTGTTGCCAGTGCCGGGTAGTCGGTCAGGCCATGGGCATCACCGCCAAACAGCGTGGCCCGTTCGTGCTCGGCCAGGGGCGCATTCAGCTTCAGCCGTGCCGGCAGGTCCGGGTTGGCCACGAATGGTCGGCCGAAGCCGATCAGGTCAGCCCAGCCCTCCTCCAGCGCGCGCCGTGCACGTTCGCCGGTGTATTTGCCGGCATACACCATCACCCCGGGGAACACCGCCCGCAGCTGTTGCTTGAAGTCCACCGGCATGTCCGGCGCGTCATCCCAGTCGGCTTCGGCAATGTGCAGGTAGCCGATGCCGATTTCGCCCAGGCGTTTGGCCGCTGCAGTATAGGTGGTGACCGGGTCGGCATCGACACAGCCATTGAGGGTGGTCAGCGGCGCCAGCCGTACACCTACGCGCTGGGCGTCGCCGGTGCCTTCGACCAGCGCACGGGTGACCTGGTCGAGGAAACGCAGGCGGTTTTCCAGCGAACCGCCGTAGCGGTCGGTGCGGTCGTTGGCGCCGGAATCGAGGAACTGGTTGACCAGGTAACCGTTTGCCGCGTGCAACTCGACACCGTCAAAACCGGCCGCCATGGCGTTGCGCGCAGCCTGGCGGTACTGCTCGATGATCTCGGCAATTTCCGCTTCGCTCAACGCGCGTGGTTTCGAGGCCTGGACAAAGCCTGGCGTGCCGTCGGCATTGTCGATGAACACGTTCACGCCTTCGGCCTGCATCGCCGAGGACGACACCGGTGCCTGGCCGCCGAGCAGGCTGCTGTGGCTGAGACGGCCGACGTGCCAGAGCTGGGCGAAGATGCGCCCGCCTGCGGCATGTACCGCCTCGGTGACCAGGCGCCAGCCGTCGATCTGCGCCTGGGTGTGGATACCCGGGGTACGGGCGTAACCCTTGCCCAGTGGCGAGATCCAGGTGCCTTCACTGACGATCAGCCCGGCACTGGCGCGTTGTGCGTAGTACTCGGCCATCAGCGCGGTCGGTACATCGCCAGGCTGGGCGGCGCGGGAGCGGGTCATCGGCGGCATCAGCACGCGGTTGGGCAGGTTGAGGGCGCCGAATTGCAGGGGTTGGAACAGCGGATCTTGAGTCATTACGTGCATCTCCGTAAGGCAAATCAGGGGTCAGGCGCGGCTGACGACAGGTTGTGGCTGGGCAGGTACACGGCGGTCGAGGCGGCCGCTGTACAGGGTCAGGGCCAGGGCTCCAAGGGTGACCAGCGCGGCAATCCATGGGGTATGGCCAAGGCCGAGCTGTTGCACCACCTGGGCACCGCCCCAGGAGCCACCGGCCACACCCAGGTTGAAGGCGGCGATGTTGAAACCGGCAGCCACGTCGACTGCGTCGGGGGCGACCTTTTCCGCCTGCTGCACCACGTACACCTGCAGGCCCGGCACATTGCCGAAGGCCACCGCGCCCCAGGCCAGTACGGTGATAACCACCAGCACCGGATGCGGTGCGGTGAAGGTCAGCGCCAGCAGCACCACGGCCAGCAGCAGGAAGATGATCGACAGTGCCTTGACCGGGCCTTTGCGGTCGGCCAGGCGGCCGCCCCAGATGTTGCCCAGGGCAACCGAAACGCCGTAGGCGAGCAGCACCAGGGCGACGCTGTTGGCGCCGAAGCCGGCGATGTCCTGCAGGATCGGGGCAAGGAAGGTGAAGGCGATCAGCGAGCCGCCGTAACCCACGGCAGTCATGGCATACACCAGCAGCAGGCGCGGTTGCAGCATCACCCGCAGTTGGCGCAGCAGCGGTGCCGGCTGGCTGTGCTGGATGCGCTTGGGCACGAACAGCAGTGCGCCAAGCAGCGCCACCAGGCCGAAGGCAGCCACCACCAGGAAGGTCACGCGCCAGCCGAAGTGCTGGCCGATGAAGGTACCCAGCGGGATACCGGTGACGAAGGCCACGGTCATGCCACTGAACATGGTGGCGATGGCGCTGGCGGCTTTTTCTTTCGGCACCAGGCTGGTGGCGATGATCGAGCCGACCGAGAAGAACACCCCGTGGGCCAGGCCGGTGAGGATGCGCGCCATGATCAGCGATTCGTAGCTGGGCGCCTGCCAGGCCACCAGATTACCGGCGGTGAACAGCGCCATCAGGCCGACCAGCAACAGCTTGCGCGGGACGCGGCCGGTCATGGCGGTGAGCAGTGGCGCGCCGATGGCGACGCTGAGGGCGTAAAGGCTGACCAGCAGGCCGGCCGAAGGCAGAGTGACCGCCAGGTCATTGGCGATGGTCGGGATGAGGCCGACGATCACGAATTCCGTGGTGCCGATGGCGAAGGCCGCCAGGGTCAGGGCTAACAAGGCGAGAGGCATTTGAGAATCACCTGTGGAAGGTTGGGATGGGTGAATTCTCGGGGGACGTGGGGATGGGAAAAAGGTGGGGACGGGACAATGAGTTTTGATTTGAAGGCAAAGGTCATCCTGAAGATATTGCGAGCGGGTCAACTTTAAACAATGTTCCGGCCTGCGCGGCTTTTGTAGGAGCGGCCTTGTGTCGCGAAAGGGCTGCAAAGCAGCCCCAGCAATTTGTGCATTTGTGCTGAACCCCTGGGGCTCCTTTGCAGCCCTTTCGCGACACAAGGCCGCTCCTACAACGTTCATCAACCCGACGAAGTGAACGCATGGCACGCTGGCAAGATCTAGACCGCCCAAGTCATAATTGTTAATAGTTAAGTCCCAGGAGGTCTCATGCAAGATCTACGTCAGTTGCGCTACTTCGTCGCCGTCGCCGAATGCGAGAACGTCGGCCGGGCCGCCGAGCAGCTGCATATTTCCCAATCCCCCCTCAGCCGGCAGATCGCCCAGCTGGAGGACAACCTTGGCCTGGCGCTATTCGAACGGCGCAACCAGCGCCTGTACCTGACCAGGGACGGGCGCACCTTCCTGGCCGAAGCGCGCGGCCTGCTCAAGCATGCCGAGCGCCTGGAATCGCTGGGCAAGCGCTTGGGCCGTGGCGAGGAAGGCGGGCTGTGCATCGGTTACGTCAACCACGCCATCCACGCCGGCGTGCTGCCTGGCGCGGTGCGGGCCATTCGTGGCGAGCGCCCGAACATTCATATTGCGCTGTACAACATGACCCCCAACGAACAGTTCGAAGGCCTGCGTCAGCGCAGCCTGGACATTGCCCTGGTTTGCGAGCCGCCGCCAAAGAACGACCCCGACCTGCGCGGCCAGCCGGTGCTGGACGACCCATTGCTGCTGGCCATCCCGGCCGCGCACCCGCTGGCCAGCAAGGCCGAACTGACCCCCGCCGACCTGCACGAACAGGACTGGATCATCACCGGTGGCCAGCCCGACCAGGGCCACAAGCGTGACGATTTCATCGCCCGCTGTGGCGATGCCGGCTTCACCCCGCGCCTGTCGCTGGAGGCCAACGACCCGCTGAGCGTGCTCGGCCTGGTGTCCGCCGGCCTGGGCCTGGCCATGGTGCAAAGCAGCCTGTCGGCCAGCGCCGGGCCTACCGTGGTGCTGCGCCAGCTGGACTGGTTCCAGCCCAGCGAGCAGTTGTGGACGGTCTGGCACCAGGTCGACTTGCGGCCGATCGTGGGCATTTTCCGCGAGCGGGTGCTGGCATTGGCCGAGCAAGGGCTTGATAAGTCCCACCATGTCTGAACTAAGTCGAATTACGTCTTTTACAGTCTGACCGCGCTTCACTAGGATGGCTCCTATCGATGCAACTCACCCACAGGAGCCATTCCATGAACATCGACCTCGGCGGACGCACCGCCATCATCAGCGGCTCGACCGGCGGTATTGGTCTGGCTACCGCCCGCGGCCTGGCCCGCGCCAACGCTGACGTAGTCATTGCCGGCCGCAGCCAGAAGTCGCTGGATGCCGCCCTGGCCGAACTGCGCGAGCAAGGCGGCCGTGGCCAGATCCACGGCGTGGTTGCCGACCTGGGCACCGCCGCCGGTGCCGAAACCCTGTTCGCCGCCCACCCACGGGCCGACATCCTGGTCAACAACCTGGGCATCTACGACGACGTCGACTTCTTCGACGTGGCCGACAGCGAGTGGACGCGCTTCTACGACACCAACGTGCTGAGCGGCGTGCGCCTGGCCCGCCACTATGCCCCGGGCATGGTCGAGAAAGGTTGGGGGCGGATCCTGTTCATCTCCTCGGAATCGGGCATCGCCATCCCTGCCGACATGATCAACTACGGCGTCACCAAGGCTGCCAACCTGGCGGTATCGCATGGCCTGGCCAAGCGCCTGGCCGGCACCGGGGTAACCGTGAACGCAGTGCTGCCCGGCCCGACCCTGACCGACGGCGTGGCCGCGCTGGTGGCTGATGCAGCCCAGGCGTCCGGGCGCAGCATTCGTGAAGAAGCCGACAACTTCGTGCGTACTGCACGGCCGGGCTCGATCATCCAGCGTGCCGCCGATGTCGACGAAGTCGCCCACCTGGCGGTGTACCTCGCCTCCCCTTACTCGTCCGCCACCACCGGTGCAGCGCTGCGGGTCGACGGCGGCGTGGTCGACAGCCTGGCTATCTGAGTTCAACCTGGGGGCTGCTCTGCAGCCCATCGCGACACAAGGCCGCTCCTACAAGGAAACGCGTTCTCCTGTAGGAGCGGCCTTGTGTCGCGATGGGCGGCAAAGCGGCCCCAGACTTTTGCCCTGAAATCAAAACACCTTGCCCTCACCGCAGCTGTTTCCCCCGCCCGATCCCCGCTAGCCTGCCGCCCACACCCGTCTCGAAAGGACCCGCACCATGCCAACCGATCATCAAGCCTGGGCCTGGACCCCGAACGCCGGCCTCGACGGCCTGCAACTGCTGCGTAAACCCCGGCCACAACCCGGCCCCGGTGAGGTGCTGGTGGCCAACCGCGCCATTGCCCTCAACCCGGTGGACTGGAAAATCTGCGAGTGGGGCCACCCTGCCTGGCAGCAAGGCACGGTCCCGGGCGTGGATGGCGCCGGTGTGGTAGTCGCCGTTGGCGCAGGCGTCGACATGCCGTTGGGCAGCCGCGTTGCCTACCACCAATCGCTGGCGCGTGACGGCAGCTTTGCCGAGCACTGCCTGCTGGATGCCAGCCTGGTGATGCATATCCCCAGTGCGCTCGGCGACACCGCCGCGGCCGCCGTGCCCTGCCCCGCCCTGACCGCCTGGCAGGCCCTGGCCAAGGTGCCCGAAGGTGCCAGCCGCGACGTGCTGGTGATCGGCGCCGGTGGCGCGGTGGGCTTCTACCTCGCGCAACTGGCCGCGCAACGCGGCCTGCGCGTGTGGGCCAGTGCTGGCCGACGCCACCACGCCACGCTCAAGGCCCTTGGTGTGAGTGGGGTGTTCGACTACCACGACGCCGACTGGCAGAACCAACTGCAGGCCGCCCTGGGCGAGCGCCCGCTGCATGCCCTGTTCGACACCGTCAGCGGCGCCCATGCCGGCAGCCTTGCCCACCTGCTCGGCTACAACGGCCACCTGGTGTGCATCCAGGACCGCCAGGAAACCGCACCAACGCCCGCCTTCGGCACGGCGATCTCGCTGCATGAAGTGGCGCTCAACAGCATTCATGCCCATGGCCGGTTGGCAGATCTCCAAGCCCTGCGCGTGGCCGGTGAACGCCTGCTGCAGGCCGTCGCCGATGGCAGCCTGATCGCGCCACAACGCCGCGAGTTCACCTTCTCGGCACTACCACAGGCTCTGCGGCAGCTGAAAGAGGGCCAAGGCGCAGGCAAATGGGTGACGCGCCTCGACTGAACGCCGTGTGCGAGAACTTGGATCCCATTCTGCGACAAGGTATGCTGGGCAATAGCTAAACGCCACTGCTCAGGTAGGCCTCGTGCCTGCCTTCAAGGACGAGCCCTTTGCCCAGCCACCCTACCCGTCACACCATCGCCCGCCAGTGGCAGCTGCTCAAGCTGCTGCCCGGCCGCCACCCGGGGATGAGTTCCACCCAGTTGCAGGCCGCCCTGACAACCGTGGGCCATATCACCAGCAAACGCACCGTCGAACGCGACCTGGTCGAACTCGCGGCACTGTTCCCGCTGCAGTGCAACAGCAAAGGCATGCCCTACGGCTGGTACTGGCAACCGGGCCTGAACCTGGGTGAGGCGCAGCAGCTGCAGCCTGATGCGCTCACACCCCCGGACCAGGTTGAATTGCACGCCTGGGTCGATGATGCGCTGGCCCGGCGCCTGGAAGCGGCGCCTCTGTCGGCAGATATGCAACTGACGCTGCAAGCGGACGGTGGGGCCACCCTGGTCGCCACCGTCGACGACAACCGTGCGCTGATGGGCTGGCTGCTGTCCCAGGCCGGCTCGATCCGCGTGCAGGCGCCGCAGGCACTGCGCCAGGCCATGCTCGAGCAGTTGCGCCAGAGCCTGGTGCTGCACGAGGGTTGTTGTTGACCGGCAAGCAAAAGTCATTGTCCCCCGGGCCGCTTTTTCCCATAGCTGGCCCTGCGCAGAATCTGCTCCTGACAACGCCTCACTATCAGGAGTACCCGATGAAACGCTTCAAGCCCCTGCTGCTCGCCGTCGCCCTGGCGACCACTGCCCAGGCCACCCTGGCCGCCGACTGGCAGACCTCGCCCTACGGCAAACAGGATGAAATCGGCGCCGCCAACCTGCTCACCCCCGAAGTGGTCAAGCAGGCGGTCGGCCTGGTCAAGACCGGCAAGACCTACCCGCTGGCCGTACCGGTGAGCAAAGACCTGCCGGCCTTCCGCCACCGCAGCTTCCACCTGTACAACATCCAGCCTGGCGAGCAGGCCGGCCAGACCCTGGGCCGCAACAAGTTCAGCTTCAACGATGAACTGGTCAACGGCTGGACCGGCGTCGGCACCCAGCTCAACGGCATCGGCCACATCGGTATCGACAACGTCTACTACAACGGCAACAAGGCTGCCGACTTCGTCACCGTCGAAGGCGTGACCAAGCTGGGCGTGGAAAAAGTACCGCCAATGGTCACCCGCGGCGTGGTGCTGGACATGACCGCTCACTACGGCAAGGCCATCGTGCCAGGCGGCACCTCGTTCACCGTCGACGACATCAAGGCCGTGCTCAAGAAAGAAGGCATTACCCTGCGCAAGGGTGACGTGGTGCTGTTCAACACCGGTTGGCTGGAACTGATCGGCAAGGACAACCAGCAGTTCCTCGCCACCGAACCGGGCATCGACCTGCCGGCGGCCGAGTGGCTGGCTGACCAGGGCATTGTCGCCTTTGGTGGCGATACCTGGGCTTCGGAGGTGTACCCGAACCCGACCGGTGAAGAATTCCCGGTCAACCAGTTCATGCTGGCCAAGCGCGGCATCTACAACCTGGAGCTGATCGACACCCGCGCGCTGGTGAAGGACAAGGCGTTCGAGTTCCTGTTCGTGCTGGGCCAGCCGCTGTACAAGGGTTCGACCCAGGTGAACATCAACCCCGTGGCGATTCATTGACTATCAGTGCCATTGGGCACTGACCTGTAGGAGCAGCCTTGTGCTGCGAAGGGGCCGGTATGACTTACAGAAATCTGTCAGACATACCGGCCCCTTCGCAGCACAAGGCTGCTCCTACAAGGGGGAGCGTTCGGGCCGTTAGAACGTACCGGGGAACGCCCCGCCATCGATCAACAGGTTCTGCCCAGTGATGTACCCGGCATGCGCACTGCACAGGAACGCGCAGTAAGCGCCGAACTCGCCGGCACTGCCAAAGCGCGCCGCCGGGATGGCCTTGCGCCGCGACTGGGCGGTGGCATCCACATCGCCACCTGCCGCCTTCAAGGTCTTCTGCAGGCGCGCCGTGTCGAACGCCCCAGGCAGCAAGTTATTCAGCGTCACGTTGCTGCCCGCCAGGCGCTGCTGACGGGCCAGGCCGGCGATGAAGCCGGTCAGGCCACTGCGCGCACCATTGGACAAGCCAAGAATATCGATCGGCGCCTTCACCGCACCGGAGGTGATGTTCACCACCCGGCCGAACCCGCGCTCGGCCATGCCATCGACCACCGCCTTGATCAGCTCGATGGGGGTAAGCATGTTGGCGTCCAGTGCCTTCAGCCAGTCCTCGCGGCCCCAGTCGCGGAAGTCGCCCGGGGGCGGGCCACCGGCATTGTTGACCAGGATGTCCACCTGCGGGCAGGCTGCCAGCAGCGCCTGGCGCACCTCGGCGTCGGCGACATCACCGGCCACGGTGCGCACCTCGATGCCCGGGCAGGCCGCGCGCAACTCGGCGGCGGTCTGCTCCAGGGTGGCCTGGGTACGGGCATTGATGACCAGGTTGACGCCTTCTTTGCCCAGCGCCTCGGCGCAGCCTTTGCCCAGGCCCTGGCTGGCCGCGCAGACGATGGCCCAGCGGCCGGTAATGCCTAGATCCATTGGGTTGCTCCTTGATGCAATGCAGTTACAGGGTCACTGGATCGGGGAAAACGCGGCAGGCATCAACAGCTTCGATTCCATCCGCACCAGCATCGGGAAGGCCACGGGGATGAAGCGCTCCAGCCAGTCCGCATCGCGGTACAGGGCGGCGCGGCGCTCGATGCGGTCATCAAGGCTCTCGTAGGCCCAGATGTGCACCACCTGGTTCAGTTCGCCAATCTCGGTGTACCACCAGCCCACCAGCTTGGCGTAGCGCGAGATCACCGGCAAGCCTTCCTTTTCGAAGTGTTCCAGGTACTGCTTCATCTTGCCGATGTGCAGGGTGTAGGTACGCATTTCATAGAACATGGTCGTGATTCCGTAAAAGGTTCAGAGGTTGCCGTGGTAGGCGTCGGTGATCAGGCGCTCGACATCGCGCGCGGTGGTCAGGCGTGGGTTGACCAGCACGTTGCCGCTGCGCATCGAGTCGCTGACCATCTGCGGCAGGAACTCCAGATCCACGCCCAGTTCACGGATGGTCGCGGGAATGCCGATGGCCTGGTTCAGGGCCACCACCGCATCCACCGTGCGTGCCGCGGCCTGCTCCACGCTGAGCCCGGTCACATCGGCGCCCAGGGCAATGGCGATGTCGCGGAAGCGCTCCGGGCAGGCCGGCAGGTTGAACTTGATCACGTAAGGCAGCAGGGCGGCGTTGGCGATGCCATGGGGGATGTTGAACACCCCGCCGAAGGTGTGGGAAATGGCATGCACGTTGCCCAGCTTGGATTGCGAGAACGCCACCCCGGCCAGGAACGAGCCCAGCAGCATCTGCTCGCGGGCCGCCATGTCGGTGCCGACGAAGTAGGTTTTTTCCAGGCTGCCGGCAATCATGCGAATGGCCTGCAGGGCCATGGCCTGGCTGATCGGGTTGGCCTGGCGCGACACATACGACTCGATGGCATGGGTCAGGGCATCCATGCCGGTGGCGGCGGTGATGGCCGCAGGCAGCTTCAGGGTCAGTGCCGGGTCGAGGATGGCCAGGCGCGGGAACAGCCGCGGGCTGACGATCACCGTCTTGAACAGCGTGCGCTTGTTGGTGAACACGGTCGACGCCGTGCATTCGCTGCCGGTACCGGAGGTGGTCGGGATGGCGAAGATCGGCAGCGGCGGCTGGGTCAGTTTGTCGTAGCCCTCGTAGTCGAGGATGTTGCCAGGGTTGGTGGCCATCGCCGCCACACCCTTGGCGGTGTCGATGCTGCTGCCGCCACCCACGCCGATCACGGCGGTGCAGTTGCGCTCTTTCAGCAGCGCCACGGCAGCGTCGAGCACGTCGGTGCTGGGGTTGGCTTCAACGGCGGAGAACAGCTGGTAGTCGATGCCCGCCTGCTCCAGCGAGGCGAAGAAGCCGGCCAGGATGCCAGCGTCGATCAGGCCCTGGTCGGTGACCACCAGCAGGGTGCCGTCCACGTACGGCTTGAGCAGCGCACCGGCCTGGTCGGCCAGGCCCGCGCCACATTTGGCAATGGTGGGGAAATGGAACTGGAATTGGCTCATGAGGGGTCCTCAGGCAACTGCGTTGTTCTTGTTGTGCCCGCCGTGACGCTGGCGGGCCGTGCCGGGGCAATCTAGAGCGCGGGCCAGGGCCGCCGATGATGAAAAGAGCTGATCCGCCAATAACCACTGCTTATCCCCTGCCTGGGTAATAAGCAGGCGTTATTGGCGGATCAGCTCTTTTCATTACCTGCACTGCCGGCAGCGCTCCAACAATCGGCCTGCGTAGTTGCTACGCCTCCCGATAATCACAACAACGAGCTCCTGCGATGAAGACCATCCCCTCCCCGGCCGACCTGGCGCTGCCCGCTGCGGCCCCGATGACCACAGTGCGCTGGCGCATCTTCCTGATCCTGTTGCTGCTGACCGCAATCAACTACATCGACCGCGCCTCGCTGTCGGTGGCGCTGCCGCTGATCGCCCCCGAATTCAACCTGACGCCGGCCATGGAAGGGCTGATGCTCAGTGCGTTCTTCTGGTCCTATGCCTTGATGCAGATCCCTGGCGGCATGCTGCTGGACCGCTTCCACACCCGCGGCATCATTGGCGCGGCAACCGTGGCCTGGGGCCTGTTCCAGGCACTGGGCGCGGCCTCGCACAACTGGCTGGTACTGCTGCTGACGCGCATTGGCCTGGGCGTGGCCGAGTCGCCGATCATGCCCGCTGGGGCCAAGCTCAATGGCGCCTGGCTGACGCCTAACGAACGTGGCCGTGGCGCGGTGCTGGTGGATGGCGGCGCGCCGCTGGGCAGCGCCCTGGGGGCTATCCTGATTTCCGGGCTGATTGCCTGGCTGGGTTCGTGGCGGTTGGCCTTCGTGGTGGCCGGGGTCGGCACCGTATTGGCCGGCATCCTGGCGTGGAAGTACATCCGCAACCATCCCAGCGAGCACCCGGGGGTGAACGAGGCCGAACTGCGCCACATCACCGAAGGCAACGCCAGCGCCCATGCCGCGGCAGCCAAGGCCAGGCTGCCGCTGCGCGAGCTGCTCAAGGACCGTTCGATCTTTGCCATGTTCGCCGGCTACAGCTGCATCCTGGCAGTGTTCTACGGCCTGCTGACCTGGATGCCGAGCTACCTGCACAAGGCCCATGGCCTGAACATTTCGGCCATGGGCGGGGCGACCTTCCTGATCTTCATGTGCGGGTTTGTCGGCGAACTGATCGGCGGCTGGATCGGTGACCGCTGGCGGGCCAGCGGTGCCTCGCCGAACCTGGTGATGCGCACCATGTTCAGCGGTTCGGCGCTGGTGGCGGCGCTGTGCATCCTGGCGGCAGCCTATGTGGGCGAGACCGTCGCGGTGATCAGCCTGCTGTGCGTGGCGATGTTCTTCATCCGTTGGTGCGGGATGTACTGGTGCCTGCCGGCGATCATCGGCGGGCCGTCGCGTACCGGCGTGCTGGGTGGCACCATGAACTTCTGCGGCAACATGGCCGGGGTGCTGGTGCCGATCGTGATCGGGCTGATCGTGCAGTTCACGGGGGATTACTTCTTTGCGCTGATCTTCTTTGTGGTGGCTGCGGTGTTGATTGCGGTGTTTTCCAGCTTGATCGATTACCGCGAGCGGCAGTTCTGAGACCTAGATTGCGAGATTCCTGTGTGGCTTCAGCCGCGAACACCGGCAGAGCCGGTGCCATCCACCGCGTCGCCTGCTTCGCGGGTGAACCCGCTCCCACAGGTACGGCGCAGGCTTCGGGATCACGCTGTACCTGTGGGAGCGGCTTCAGCCGCGAACACCGGCGCAGCCGGTGCCATCAACCGCGTCGCCTGCTTCGCGGGTGAACCCGCTCCCACAGGGACGGCGCAGGCTTTCGGGCTCACGCTGTACCTGTGGGAGCGGCTTCAGCCGCGAACACCGGCGCAGCCGGTGCCATCCAACGCATCGCCTGCTTCGCGGGTGAACCCGCTCCCACAGGTACGGCGCAGGCTTTCGGGCTCACGCTGTACCTGTGGGAGCGGCCGTGACCGCGAACACCGGAGCAGCCGGTGCCATACACCGCGTCGCCTGCTTCGCGGGTGAACCCGCTCCCACAGGTACGGCGCAGGCTTTCGGGATCACGCTGTACCTGTTGGAGCGGCTTTAGCCGCGAACACCGGCAGAGCCGGTGCCATCCACCGCGTCGTATTCTTCGCGGGCAGACCCGCTCCCATAGGGGGCCGCAACAGGGCTCAACCGGCCGTAAGCTCCTCCACCAGCAACCGCGCCGCCGGCGACAGCGGCGCGGCTACCCGGTGCACGATCCCGAACGGCTCGCTCAGTGCCCGCAGCTTCACTGCCAGCGACACCAGCAACCCGCGCTGCTCGGCAAAGGCCGCCACGGCGCTGGGGATCACCGCCACCAGCGTCGGGTCATCTTCCAGCAGCATGAAGGTGGCAAAGGTGGAGAAGGTTTCCAGCGGGTAGCGTGGCACCTCCACCCCCGCCTCGCTCAACTCACGCTCCAGCGCCTGGCGCATGGGCATGTTCGCCGGGTAGACAATCCAACGGTACTGGCTCAGGTCGCCAACTTCCAGCGCCGCCGCCCCGGCCAGCGGGTGCTGCGGGTGCGCGACCACCGCCAGCGGCTCCTGGGCCAGTTCGACAAAGGCGTAGTCCGCCGCGTTGCGGCCCAGCCCTGGCCGGCAGATGGCCAGGTCCAGGCGCCCTTCATCAAGCTGGGCCAGCAGGTTGGCACTGGTGTTCTCGGCGATCTCCACCGCCAGTTGCGGCTGCTTGCGGCGCAACCGCCCGAGGGCACCGACCAGGGTCGGCATGGCACCCATGATGCTGCCCACCGCCAGCCGCCCACCCTGGCCCTGGACGATGCCAAGCACCTCTTCGCGCAAATGCCCCAGGTCACTGTGAATCAAGCGCGCATATCGCACCACGCAACGGCCTACGTCATTGGCCACCAGGCCGCTGGGCAGGCGCTGGAACAACGGCACACCCAGCACCTCTTCCACCTCGCGCAAGGCCTTGGTGGCCCCAGGCTGGGAAATCGCCATGGCCTCCGCCGCCTTGTGCAGGGAGCCGCAACGGTCCAGTTCGATGAGCAGGCGTAACTGACGCAGGCGCAGGCGGGAAAAAATGGAGTCCAGGGAGGGGATCATCGGGCAGGCTCGGCATGGGTCTTGTAATGCCGAGCACTATAGAGGGGTGTCAACGGGCGATTGTTGAGTTTGCGGCAAATGTCCTTTGCCCCAGAAACACGCATTTTCGCCTTTTCTGTAGGAGCAGCCTTGTGCTGCGAAGAGGCCGGTACTGACCAAACATGTGTATCACTCGTACCGGCCTCTTCGCAGCACAAGGCTGCTCCTACAAAGGTGTATGGCTGCAAAACAAGGTAACGATCTGCCAACGTCGGTAGCGTCTGGAATCTCTATTGTAGGTATCCCACACGAAACGGATGCGAGGAACACTACATGGATCGTGCTGAGGCCAACCTGCTACGCCGGGGGCGTTTTTCAGAGCCTGGCAGGCTGTACCTGCTGACCACTGTCACCCATGCACGCAAGCCGCTGTTTCAGGATCTTCGTACAGCTCGCCTGGTCATCAGGGAGCTGAGGCGGTCGGAACGCCTTGGTGCTTGCCGCTCACTTGCCTGGGTGCTGATGCCTGACCACTTGCATTGGCTGGTAGAGCTGCGTGCTGTCACATTGAGCAGCCTGATGCGGCAGTTCAAATCGCGATCTGGTACGGCATTGTGCAAGGCGGGCGTGAGCCCGGGCCAAGTCTGGCAACGCGGGTTTCATGACCGAGCGCTGCGCCAGGACGATGATGTGCGCAAGGTAGCCCGATACATCATTGCCAACCCTCTGCGGGCTGGCCTGGTAGCAGAGATTGGCGATTATCCACACTGGGACGCAGTATGGCTCACTGACAGCCTGCACAACTCCTTGTAGGAGCAGCCTTGTGCTGCGAAGAGGCCGGTACAGGCGATACACATGTTCAGTCAGTACCGGCCTCTTCGCAGCACAAGGCTGCTCCTACAGGTGAGGCGTTCAGTGCGGGTTACGACGCGACAGGCAGGCATACCCCAGGCCCAGCACGCTGGCCGCCAATACGCCCAGCAGCACCATCAGCTCGCGGCTGTAACGGGCCACCCAGGCCGGGAAACCGATGACCTCGCGGTAAACCTGTATGTCAGCCTTGCCATCGGCGTGACTGATGCTGACCCCGCCCTGGCGGATCTGTGAGTAGTCCGCATCGAAATACACCCATACCTTGCACGCGCCACCCGGCTCGATGACGGGGATGTCCGCTTGCATGGTGGAGGTTTCCAGGATGGTGTCATTGCCAGCTGCATCGCGCACCTGCACAAGGCCTTTCGCCGGCAGGCGGATTTTCACCTGGCGCACCTGCGCATCACCGCTGTTGCGCAGCTCGATGAGCAGACCGGTACGGTGGTCGACCAGCCCGGCCTCGAAGGGCTTGGCGAACAGCTGGGCATACGGCGCCTGGGCCATTTCGATCAGCCGCTCGACCTGATCGTGGCTCAGCCCGCCCTCGCTGATGGCATTGATACGCCCCTGCAACTGCTCGTACTTGAGCTGCTCGCTGGCTTTGGTGATGCGTTCGCTGAACTGGCTGGGATAGGTGAGGTAGGCATAGGTCAGCGATGCCTCCAGGCGCGGGTTGCCCCTGAGCAACCCATAGGCGGCCAGCAGGACCATCAGGCCAAGCAGCACGGCTACGAGGAGTTTCCCCACCTTGTCCCAGCTCAATGCGAACTTCCTTCTGTCGTGATACAGAGATTCAAACTGACCAAGGGTGCCAAGTTCATGGTCCCCAGGCAAGTCTGACTAAGGCTCCTGCTCGCCTCCCCGAGCCTGGCGCAACTGCTGCAACTGACCGTCGATCAGCGCCTTGGCCATGCCTGCCAGGTAATACGTGGCCTGCATCATCGCCTTGCGGTCACCAGGCCGGTCGATGGCCTTGCGGGTGAGTTCGGTAATGCAGCCCATGATGCTCGAGGCCTCCATCAGCGCCGTACGCATTGGCAGCTGCGCGTTCATCTGCACCAGTTCGGCGCCGCCGTTGCCAAAACGGCCCGCTGCGCGCACGACATTGAGGTTGCTGCTTTCTTTCGGAGTGTCTTTGTCCATGTCCATTCCTCGGGGTTACGAGCGTGCCGAGACTAGGGCGCTGCATGCCCCGCCACAATAACCTTGGGGGTGGAAAGGCTTACTTTCGGAAATGGACTACAAGGAACCTACAAAGGGGATGCTCCACCACCACTCAGGCTCTTGACCGGCAACCGGCAGTGACGGACGATCAATCTCCCCCCACAAGGATGAACACCATGCTACGGATACTGGGCAGAGCCTCCTCCATCAATGTACGAAAAATCCTGTGGGCGTGCGCCGAGTTCGAGGTCGCGTTCGAGCGCGAAGACTGGGGGGCGGGTTTCAAGCCCACGGACAGCGCCGAGTTCCTTGCGTTAAACCCCAACGCCATGATCCCGGTGATCCAGGATGGCGACTTCACCCTGTGGGAATCCAACAGCATCATCCGCTACCTGGCCACGCGCTATGGCGCCACCGGGTTCTACCCGGGCGAGGCGCAGGCGCGGGCCAGGATCGACCAGTGGATCGACTGGCAGGCCTCGGACCTCAACCGTTCCTGGAGCTACGCGTTCATGTCGCTGGTCAGGCACTCGCCCGCCCACCAGGACCCACAGGCCCTGGCCGCCGGCTGCGCGGACTGGGCGCGCTACATGCACATTCTCGACCGCCAGCTGGCAAGCACCGGTGCCTACGTGGCCGGCAGCCAGTTCACCTTGGCCGACATCCCCATTGGCCTGTCGGTCAACCGCTGGTTCGAAACGCCGTTCGAGCACCCGCACCTGCCGGCAGTGCGCGATTATTACGAGCGGCTGAGCGAGCGCCCGGCCTATCACCTGCATGGCCGTAACGGTACGCCGTGATGGGCAAAACTGTGGGGCTGCCTTGCAGCCCATCGCGACACAAGGCCGCTCCTACAAGGAATCGCGTCTTCCTGTAGGAGCGGCCTTGTGTCGCGATGGGGCGCAAAGCGCCCCCCGAAGATCTCCACCTGTTACACAGCAACCTGACTCGCCGCAGCCCCCGCCCGCCCCCGCCAAGCGAACAGCAGCACCATCACCAGGCCCAAAACCGCCATCGCCGCCCCCGCCAGGGAAACCGCCGAATACCCCAGCCCGGCATTGATCACCGCCCCACCCAGCGCCGCACCAATCGCATTCCCCAGGTTGAACGCCCCGATGTTCACCGCCGACGCCAGGTTGGGCGCATCCTTGGCCGCCTCCATCACCCGCATCTGCAGCGGCGGCACCAGGGCAAAGCTGGCAGCGCCCCACACCAGGATCGCCAGCGCAGTCGGCAGCGGCCAGTCCATCACCAGCGGGAACACCAGCAACACCGCAATCAGCACGGCCAGCGACAGCATCAGGGTACGGTCGATCGAGCGGTCCGCGGCCTTGCCACCCCACACGTTGCCCAAGGTCAGGCCGACACCGAACAACACCAGCATGGCCGTGACGAAGGTGGTGGACGCTGCCGCTTCGCTCTGCAGGATCGGCGCGATGTAGGTGAATACCGTGAACATCGCACTGGAGCCCACCACGGTCAGCAGCAATGCCGCCAGCACCGGCCCGCGGCCCAGCACGCGGATTTCGGCCATGGCCCCGCCACCCTTGGGCGACGACACATTGGGCAGTGCGTACCAGAGGGTGGTCATTGCCACCAGGCCGAGCCCGGCGATGCCCCAGAATGCCGTGCGCCAGCCCAGCATTTCACCGAACCAGGTCGCCAGCGGCACTCCGCCGATGGTGGCCAGGGTCAACCCCATGAACATGGCGGCCACGGCCCCGGCGCGCTTCTCGGGCGGCACCACGCTGGCCGCGACGATCGAGCCGATGCCGAAGAACGCACCGTGGTTCAGCGAGGTGACCACGCGGGCGACCAGCAGGCTGGCGTAGTCGCTGGCCAGGGCCGACATCAGGTTGCCGAGGGTAAAGATGGCCATCAGCCCGATCAGCAGGTAACGCCGTGGGATCTTCACCGTGGCCAGGGTCATCAGCGGTGCACCGATCAGCACACCGATCGCATAGGCACTGACCAACAGCCCGGCAGCGGGGATGGAGACACCAAGGTCGGTGGCGATGCTGGGCAACATGCCCATGGGGGCGAACTCGGTGACACCGATGCCAAAGGCACCGATGGCGAGTGCGACAAGAGGTGGGTTGATACGCATGGCAAGCTCCTTATCTGTGCTGCAAATGCTACGATCCGAAGGCTAGCCGCACTAGACTGCATTTTTGCGAACCACCTTTGCTGAAGAGGCACAAATGGACTTCAGTGGAAGATCCGGAGAGATGGAAATATTTGCCAAGGTGGCCCAGGAGGGCAGCCTGTCCGCAGCCGCCCGGGCGTTGGGCCTGACGCCTTCGGCGGTGAGCCGCATCCTCGCGCGCACCGAACAGCGCCTGGGCATCCGCCTGCTGCTGCGTACCACCCGGGCGATCACTCTCACGCCCGAAGGCGAAGCGTACCTGCGCGGTGCACGGCGGGTGCTGGCCGACATGCTCGAAGTGGAAGAGGCCATCACCGACCAGGGCGTGCCACGCGGGCGCTTGCGGGTCAGCGCAGCACTGGGCCATGGCCGCTTGACCGTGGTGCCGTTGCTGGCGGCGTTCAGCGCGCGCTACCCGCAGGTGCTGGTCGACCTTACCCTCAGCGACGAAGTGGCCGACATTCTTGGCGGCCAGGCCGACGTGGCGCTGCGCTTCGGCCACCTGCCGGACAGTTCGTTGAGCGCCCGCGCCATTGGCGAAACCGGCCAAGTGATCGTCGCCTCGCCCGAGTACCTGGCGCGCTGCGGTACGCCGCTTGTGCCGGAAGACCTGGCCCGGCACAACTGCCTGCGCTTCAACTTCCGCCGCGCCGCACCCGACTGGCCGTTCCGCCGCGACGGGCAGGTTTTTTCATTGAAAGTGACGGGCAATATCGAATGCAGCAGCGGCGAGGCCTTGGCGCAGTTAGCCAGGCTCGGCGCCGGCGTGGCGCGCATCGGTACCTTTACCGTGGCCGATGACCTGGCCAACGGGCAACTGGTGCCGTTGCTGGAGGCGTACAACCCAGGTGATTGCGAGCCGATCCATGCGGTGTTCGTCGGCGGCCCGGCGATGCCGGCGCGGGTGCGGGTGTTCGTGGATTTTCTGGTGGAACAACTGTCAGGTATGCCCAGCGCCTTGTAGGAGCGGCCTTGTGTCGCGAAAGGGCTGCAGAGCAGCCCCAACAGACTATGCACAGTTGCTGAAATCCAGGGGCCGCTTTGCGGCCCTTTCGCGACACAAGGCCGCTCCTACAGAATCGCGCTGTACAGGATCCCTTGCCCTCGGCTCATGTTCAGGAGTTACTTCATGCCCTACCCCATCGAACAGAAACTGGTCATCGGCGTTGCTTCGAGTGCGCTGTTCGACCTCACCGTCTCGGACGACATCTACCAGACCCAGGGCGTCGAGGCTTACCGCCAGCACCAGCAGCAGAACCTGGACGAACCCTTCCCCAAGGGTGTGGCGTTCCCGTTCATTCGCCGCTTCCTGAGCATCAACCAGGCCTTCCCCGAGCAGTTGCCGGTGGAGGTGGTGCTGCTGTCGCGCAACTCGCCGGAAACCGGCCTGCGGGTGTTTCGCTCGATCAGCCACTACCAGCTGGACATCACCCGCGCGGCGTTCATGTCGGGCCGCTCGCCCTACGAGTACATCCCGGCGTTCAATGCCTCGCTGTTCCTCAGCGCCAACGAGGAGGATGTGCAGAAAGCCATCGACGCCAACTACCCGGCCGGGCGGGTGCTGCCGACACGCATCTACGATGACGAGATCGACACCGAACTGCGGGTGGCCTTCGACTTTGACGGGGTGATTGCCGATGACGAGGCCGAGCGCGTGTACAAGCGCGACGACAACCTGGACGAGTTTCAGGAGCATGAACGCGTGCGCAAGGGCATCCCGCATTCGCCGGGGCCGCTGGCGGACCTGTACCGCAAGCTTTCGCTGATTCGCATGCTCGAAGACCGCAAGTTGGCCGAGGACCCGGCGTACAAGCGCATCTTGCGGATTGCCATCGTGACGGCGCGCAATGCCCCCTCGCACGAGCGGGTGGTGACGACGTTGAAGGATTGGGGCGTATCGCCGGACGAGTGCTTCTTTCTGGGCGGGATGGAAAAACCCAGGGTGCTGTCGATACTGAAGCCGCATGTGTTCTTTGATGACCAGCGCAGCCATTTGCAATCGCCGGCGGGGGATTTGCCGATGGTGCATGTGCCGTTCGGGGTGGCGAATCGCGAGCGTTCGGTAGCGGACTCTGCGCTCGACGTGCCCCACAGGTACAGCGTTGCTCCCGAGGTTGTCGCTGAACCTGTGGGAGCGGCCTTGTGTCGCGAAAGGGCCGCAAAGCGGCCCCAGGATTGATGCGCAACAGTTGAAATTGCTGGGGCCGCTCTGCAGCCCCCGCCCGCTTTACTCAGCTGGCCCAGCAGGACTGCCGAATGACGCTGCAGAAATTCCCAGGCCGGAATGCAGGCTCCTTGTCCGCGATCACATCCGCCTTCACGTTGCCAAACGTGGTCTGCGGCTTGTGCCGGATCCCGTCGTAAAACGCCTGGATGATCGCCTCCTTGAACCGCTCCCCACGCGGGTGCGCCTGGACCACGGCGTCCCGCGCGGCAATCCCCAGCCCTTCGTGGTGCAGCCCCAGCACATCAGTCTCCACCCCCGCCGTGACCAGGGCGATCAGCGGGTGCATGTGCTCTGGAATGCCCGGCGTGGTATGCAGCGCGATCGCCGTCCACACTCGCTCGACATCGCGCTCGTCCACGCCGTGGCGCTGGAGGAAATCGCGCGCCGCATTGGCACCGTCCACCTCGAAGCGGCAGCAATCGCTGCTGTGCTGATGGGTCAGGCCCATGTCATGGAACATGCAGCCTGCGTACAGCAGTTCACTGTCGTAACGCAGCCCCAGCCGCTGCCCGGCAAGGGCCGCGAAGTAGAACACCCGGCTGGAGTGGTGGAACAGCAAAGGGGAAGCCGTGTCACGGACGAGCTCGGTGATTTCCCGAGCCATGGCGCTGTCGGGCACCTGGATACCGGCGATGGATGAGGACATGGTCGCTCCTGGGTGGGTTGATGACGAGCCCAGTCTGCTGCTGTGAGCCAATGTCCTCAATTGACTTGTAGCGCCAGATACTGCCATTGTCGGCGGATTACGGACTTGCGGCGCAACGCCCGGAGCCACCATGCCCTCTGCCCCCATCACGGTCGCCATCCTGGCCATGCCCGGCGTACAACTGCTGGATGCCTGCGGCCCGCTCGATGTGTTCGCCGAAGCCAACCGCCAGGCCGGCCGTGACGCCTATCGCCTGCTGTTGCTGGCTTGCGAACCGGGGCCGCTGGTGAGCTCTTCCGGTACGCGCCTGGTCGCCGACGGCTGGATCGGCGAAGACCTGGAAGCCATCGACACCTTGCTGGTCGCCGGCACGCCGCAGGCTGCCGAGCAGTACCTGCGCCCCGGCATTCTCGACTGGCTGCGGCAACGCGCGGGCGCTTGCCGGCGTTACGGCTCGGTGTGCACGGGGGCGTTTGCCCTGGCGGCTGCCGGGTTGCTGGATGACCGGCGTGTGACCACCCATTGGGCCGTGGCGCAGCCGCTGGCCGAGCGTTATCCGCGGGTGCAGGTGGATGCCGACGCCATTCAGGTGCATGACGGCAACCTGCGTACCGCTGCGGGGGTAACGGCTGGGCTGGACCTGGCGCTGGCCCTGGTGGAAGAAGACCTGGGGCGGGATATTGCCAAGCAGGTTGCCGGGCACCTGGTGATGTACTTCAAGCGGCCTGGCGGGCAGCTGCAGTTCAGCCGGCAAGGTGGGACATCACCGGTTGGGCGTTCGGCATTGCAGGGGTTGCAGCGTTACGTGGCCGCCAACCCTGCACTGGACCACGGGGTTGCCAGCCTGGCTGCGCGGGTTGGGCTGAGCCCGAGGCATTTTGCACGGGTGTTTCAGGGTGATGTGGGCATGACCCCGGCCGCGTGGGTGGAGCTGGCGCGGGTGAATGCTGCGCGGGCGCGGCTGGAGGCTGGGCGAGAGGCACCGAAGCAGGTGGCGGCGCTGTGCGGGTTTGCCAATGCGGATACGTTGCGGCGGGCGTTCGTGAAGCATGTGGGGGTGACGCCGGCGGAGTATCGCAAGCGGTTTGGGCGGTCGGGGTGAGGAGACCTTGATAAGCGTGGCGTTCACGCAATGTGCAACGCCAATCAGCCCCCAGCGACACAGGTTGTCGCCCTCCTGGCAAAAGCTACCCACACCAAGCCAGGAGGAAAACGAGATGAGAGACCTGTTTGCAGTCATCGGCTTTGCCGTGGTGGTGAAGAAGGGATACGAGTGGTATCGCGAGTACAGCGAGCTCAAACGCGAAAAAGCGCAACGGCAGTGAGCTCGCAAAGCCCGCGTAATACCAAAGGCGATAAAAATTGACGCGCAAATGCGCCATTAAACCGCCATTACCACTAGCATATGGCCACCATTCACCGGTACGATCCGCACAGCTAGAAGTCGTGCCGGGCAGCCGGTGATCCAGAACAAGGTCGTTTTCATGTCACAAGCGAAGGACACGCTGCTCAGACTGTTTGCCTTGCTCCGTCTTATCCCGACAGAGCCACAGCGCATTGCCACCCCCACATTGCTGGAGAAGCTTCGCGATCGCGGGTTTTCGGTCACGCTGCGTTCCATTCAACGCGACCTGAATCGGTTGTCCATCCCCTTCTCCCTCGTGTGCGACGACAGCGAGATGCCTTTTCGCTGGAGCTTCACTCGTAACGCGCCCTTGCAGCTGCAAGACATGGATGCGCCTACGGCATTGGCGCTTTACCTGTCCGAAAACCATCTGCACGCCTTGTTGCCGCAAACAGTCCTGGACCAACTGGGCCCGCAGTTCCGCCGCGCCCGTAACTACCTGCATGGCGTAGGGGCCAATGGCCTGGCCGACTGGGCCCGGCGCGTTCGTGCACTGCCCAACGGTAAAACCTTGATCCCGGCTGCGGTGTTGCCAGAGGTTTGGGCACAGGTATCCAGCGCGTTGCTGGAGCGTCGGCAACTGCAGGTGAGCTATCGAAGCCGCAGCAAAGATGCCATCAAGCAATTTCGCCTGCATCCGGCCGGGCTGGTATCGCGCCATGCCATCAGCTACCTGATTGCGACGGTTGATGACTACAGTGACCTGCGCCAGTTTGCATTGCATCGCATCCAGCAAATCGAAGTGCTCGGCGAAGCTGCCGAGCTGCACAGCAGCTTCGATGTCGACGACTACATCGCCAGCGGCGTATTCAACCTGCGCCAGTCCGACACCCATGTAGAACTGATCGCTGATGTTCATCCACAGATCGCCACCTTGTTGCACGAGACGCCCCTCAGCCAGCAACAGGAATTGACTGACCTGCCTTCAGAGGACTGGAAGCGATTACGCGCCAGGGTGCCCCTGGACCGGGAAACGCTGTGGTGGATATTCGCGCTCAACGACAACATCCGCCTACATGCCCCACAGGTCTGGGTCGACGAGATCCGCCAGCGTTTGCGCTCGATGCAAGCGTTCTACCTGGAGGCTTGCCCCGCCTGACCTCAACCCTGCAGTACGTTGTGCCGATTTTCCGCTACCGCTGCTCAATGTGAGCGCGAAAGCAAACCTAGACAGATATCGATATCCACCAAAAGGACATTGCCATGCCGCTTCCTCTAATCCTCGGTGCCGCCGCCCTGGTTACAGCTGCTTACGGAGCCAAGAAAGGCTACGACGGATACCAACGTCATTCGGAAGCCGACGAAATTGTCAAAGGCGCCCAGGAACGCTATGAGGCGAAGAAGGAAATCTTTGACGAGCAGGAAACCAAAACCACTTCCGCTCTCGAAGCCTTGGGGAAAAAGGAACTGGAGATCGGCCAGAGTTTTGCTGAATTCAAGGTACTGGCCGACAAACTGCTGGACCAGATGAACGCCGGCCGCCAGCACAAACTGGAAGTCAACATTCCCAAGCACAACCTGCAAAAGGTCGACAGCTACAGCTTCACTGCTGTTGGCGTGCTGGGTACCGTAGCGGGCGCAGGTACTGCGGGCGCTGCGGCGGGCTTCGCCGTCTATGGCGGTGTAATGGCCCTGGGCGCGGCTTCGACCGGCACCGCCATTTCGTCGCTGGCTGGTGTTGCCGCTACCAACGCGACCCTGGCGGCAATCGGTGGCGGCTCTTTGGCGACCGGTGGCCTGGGCATGGCAGGCGGTACCGCAATTCTGGGCGCAGCAGTGGCCGCCCCGGTATTGGCGATTGCCGGCTGGGCTTACAACAGCCACGGCGAGGAGGCGCTGAAAAACGCCCGCAAAGCCGACCAGGAAGTGACAGCGGCAGTCGGCAAGCTTGCCCGCGCCACCGAAATGCTCGGTGAAACAGAACACTACACCCGCAAGATCCGTCGTTCGCTGATGTCCATCTACGCCCAGTTCAATCAGTATTTCGACAGCCTGAAGGACATCGACAGCTTCCTGCAGGACCTCAAAGGCCGCAACGTCGATGCCAAGGCGGAACTGGCCAAGCACAACGAGTCGATCGTGCGCACCATCGAAAACGGCTACGCCCTGGCGGCCATTCTGGTGAACGTCATCACCACCCCGATCTTCAAGCTCAAGAAGGTCAACGGTCAGGTCGCCAAGGACAAAGATGGCGTTCCGACCATGGAACTGGACAACGACGGTTCGATGGTCCTGAACGAGAGCGAACTCGACAAAGTGATGGTCAGCGCCAGCGCTGAAGCAGAAAAGGTCGAAGCAGCCTGATGCCCTCCCGGGGAAGGCTCGCCTTCCCCACCTCCCCCTTTTCGATTTTCATGGACCCGAACATGCACGCCGCAGCGCGAGACTATCCCTGGGCTGAAGAGCTCGAGAAAACCGTAGTCACCAGCCTGGCCACCAGTTTTGGCCTGGACTTTCTTTTGTTCCAGGACAAACACGGCGGCGAGGTGGACACCATCCACAATGCACGCAATGGCGTTTGGGCAACGGAGCAGGAGAAGCAACGCTTTGAAAAGCGCGGCGACTACAATCCGGATCCATACCATCAGCACGAAAACTACATCGAGACAGGGCGCCGGGACAAAGCCACTCACCTGGCTGGCGAACTTCACGACCCTTACCGCAACACCACGTTGACTGCAGCCCAGAAACGCAACCTTGATCACGTTATCAGTGCCAAGGAAATTCATGACGATGCCGGCCGCGTGCTGGCCGGGCTGGACGGTGTCGAGCTGGCGAACCAGAGCAGCAACCTGCAAACGACCCACGAAAGCATCAACAAGTCGAAAGGCCAGACGCCTATCAACGACTACCTCCGCGATTTGCCCGAGCTGATCGGCAGAAGCGAAACCAAACTGGCAAAGGACCGAGCACGCCTGGCTACCTTGCCGCGTGACACCCCCGAGCAACAGCACAATGCACGCGTGCTGGAAGATCAGATTCGCAAAGACGAAAACAAGATCGAAACGTTGAAGGCCATCGACCCCGATGAGATGCGCAAACGGGACGAGGCTGCCCGGGCGCCCTACAACGAACAGATCAACCGCGCCTACTACACCAGCAGCAAGTTCTGGAAGCAAAGCGCTTCCGCGTCGCTGGATGCCGGCCTGAAAATGGGTGCCCGCCAGATGCTTGGCCTGGTGCTGGCCGAAGTCTGGTTCGAATTGCGCGGGCAGGTGCCGGCGCTGCTTGAAAAACTCAAGCACAAGTTCGACTTCGAAACCTTCATCGACAGCGTCAACAGCACCTTGAAAGGCATCTGGACGCGTGTGCAAAAACGCTTCACGGACTTTCTCATCGGCTTCAAGGACGGCGTTTTCGCGGGTGTCATGGCCAGCGCGACCACCACGCTATTCAATGTGTTCGCCACGACCAAGGTCATGGCGGTCAAGATCATTCGCGAGGTCTGGGGCCAGTTGGTCAAGGCCATCAAACTGATGATCTTCAACCCCGAACAACTGGGCTTCGTCGACCTCTGCAAGGCCGTTACCAGCTTGATGTCCCTCGGTGCCGCCACTGTCGTGGGCACCATGGTGCATGCCCAACTGCTGCCACTGTGCAGCTTCCCGTTCGGCGGTGAACTGGTGGCGTTTGCCAGCGCATTGGTCACCGGGGTGGTCACACTGGGCCTGAACTACTTCCTGCTGCACAGCCCAGTGGCCCACAAGCTTTGGGCCTTCATCGAGTCGATCATGCCCCACGCCGGAGTGGTCAAGCACTTCGAGTCGGTAAACGCAGAGCTGGACCGTTACCTGACCGAGCTGAGCAAGCTTGAGTTCAACCTGGATGCTTATGAACTTGAAGCGTTCTCGCTGACACTGATGGCCTGCAACGATGAACTGCAGCGCGGCATGGTGCTGAAAGCTGAAGTAGCCAAGCGCAACATCGAGCTGCCGTTTGAAATGGGCAACAGTGCGAGCACTCGCGACTGGCTGGCCTCGCTGGTGTAAGGATGCAGCCGTTTCCATGCAACCAGTGCGGCCTGTGCTGCCGGAACGTTCACCTGGCCGAGGAAACGCGCTTCCTCGACCGGGGGGACGGCACCTGTCGACATCATGACGTGCCCAGCAAACGCTGCACGATCTACGAGGAAAGACCTGAGATCTGTCGGGTGGATCGGCAATATGAGCTGCACTACGCCAACCGGTATGGCTGGGATGAGTTTGTGAAGCTGAATGTTCAGGTATGTGAGGTGTTGCAAGAGCAGTCGCCACAAGGCTAGATCTGCTGCCTACGCAATCCGCCAATCATCGCCCGGCATGATGCGTCGCATGAACTCATCGAAGAGCGGTACCGTGAACGCCGTATCACCGTGGCTCGGGCTATAGATCATCCCTTTATCGATCAATGCACTACGCAACGGCGCGAGCGTGGAAACCTTCCGCTCCAGGCGCGCCGCAATATCCCCAGAGCGATGCGGACCGGCACCCAGATCCGCCATGCCACGCAGGTACTTCTTTTCCGCTAGCGTAAGGCGGTCAAAGCGCACCCGGAAGAAGCTCTCATCCAGTGTGGCAATCGCCTGCTCTGAAGCAGTTTCGACATCAGCGCTGGTGATGGGGCTCTGCGTGGCTACATCCCATGAATGCTTGCCCCACTCCTGCAGGAAGTAGGGATAGCCCTGTGAATGTGCCAGCACACTTCCCAGCGCCGCCTCTTCGAATGCCACACCTTCATCTTCTGCAGGCCGTACTACCGCAAACCTTGCGGCCTCAGGAGCAAGCGGGCCGATCTCAGGGAAGTCGAACAGTCGCTCCGCATAGGATTTCGCGTTACCACAACGCCCACGCAATTGGGGCAGGCCAGCCCCAACCAGCGTGACAGGTAACTGGCCCTGGGCACAGCGATGCAAGGCTGTAATCAACGCGGCCAACTGATCTTCGGCAACGTACTGCAACTCGTCGATGAACATCACCAGCGCCGTGTCGGCGCGCTGTGCGGCCTTGCCGGCCTCCTCCAGCAAGGTCGCCAGGTCGCCTTCCAGGTCACCGTTATCAGCCAAGCCAGGTTCTGGCTCCAGGTCCAGGCCTACTTCTATGTCCGCGTAGGCAACCTTCAACGACTTTGCAAAACCGGCAAGGGCTCGCAACCCCCGTTGAGCCAGGTCCCGAGCCGCTTCCACCCGGCTCAGGCGAAGCAGCGCCAGGCGCAATTGAGGCGCCAACAATGCGGGTAGCGAACGGTTTTCCGGCGCCTCCATGCGTATGGCATGAACGCCCTCGGCCTCGGCTTCAATGCGCATTTTTTCGAGCAGTACAGTCTTGCCCACGCCGCGCAAGCCGACCATCAGCACGCTCTTCGCCGCTCGGCCTCGGCGAATGCGGGCGATTGCGATGCTTACCTGCTTGAGCAATGCGTCGCGACCAGCCAATGCCGGCGGCGGCGCGCCTGCTCCCGGGGAATAGGGATTAGCGATCGGGTCCATGACTTATACCGAGTTTAGGAAAGTTATCGAATTTAGATAACTTAACTAATCTCACTTGATTCGGCAATGTCAGCAAAAGCAAGCCCCTGTGCACAGCACTTTTCTTGAGACCCGACGGTGTTGCCGCTAGCACTTCCGGGCTGTTGCCGGATACCTTTCACAACCAGAAGCGACAGTGAACCTTTGTGCCAGCAGTGGCTCAGTTGTGCAAAGCGCGCTTACCACTCCGACAAGGGATTGCCATGAGAGATGCCCCGTCCACCGCCCTTCCCCAGGCTCGCATCGAACGTGAACTGAGCCCGCGGGCGGTGCTCACCGGCGTAGTGCTGGGCATTCTGCTGACACCCTCGAATGTGTACGCGGGCCTTCGGATCGGCTGGTCGTTCAACATGTCGATCATCGCCTTGCTGGTCGGTTTCACCCTGTGGCAGGGCCTGGCGGGGCGCAGCAAGGGCCGGCCCGCATGGACGTTGCACGAAAGCAACATCAACCAGACCGTGGCCTCGGCCGCCGCGTCCATTGTTTCTGGCGGGCTGGTCGCGCCGATCCCCGCCTATACCCTGCTCACCGGTCACCAGCTGGACCCGCTGCCGATGATGGCCTGGGTGTTCTCCGTGAGCTTTCTGGGCATCTGGATCGCCTGGTATCTGCGCCCCGCCCTGCTCGATGACCATGGCCTGAAGTTCCCTGAGGGCATGGCGACCCTGGAGACATTGCAGCAGATTTACCGCCACGGCCACGAAGCCATGATGCGGATAAAGGTGCTGTGCAGCGCCGCGTTGCTGTCGGGGCTGGTGAAGTGGATTGACGGGTTCGTCTGGGCGATACCGCGCTGGGCACCCTCGCCTGTGCTCGAGCGCCTGACCTTCACGCTCGATCCTTCGCTGATGCTGGTCGGCTTCGGCGGCATCATCGGTATCCGCGTGGGCCTTACGCTGCTGTTCGGCGCCGCGCTGGCCTGGGGCGGGCTGGCACCGTGGCTGATCGACCATGCCCTGGTGGTGCTGGCCACGAACGCCAGCGGCCCACAGTTCGCTGCCCTGGTGGAATGGCTGTTGTGGCCGGGCGTCAGCCTGATGGTATGCGCGACCCTGACTTCATTGTCGGTCCGCCTGTTGCAAATGCCCCGGCAAAGGCCCACCGCCCCGCTGGCAAGTCGGGCAGCGCACGCCCTTGGGCGATTTTACCTGGCGCCTGCGTGGGGGCTGTTATTGTCCATTGCGCTGGTGGTGGCGTTACAGGCGTTGCTGTTCGGCATCGACTGGTGGATGGCGCTGCTGAGCATTCCCTTGGCGATATGCCTTGCGGTGGTCGCCGCGCGCGTGGTCGGCGCCACCGGTATTGCGCCGATCGGCGCCATCGGCAAGCTGTCGCAGCTAAGCTTTGGCCTGGTCGCCCCGGGCCAGGTGGCCATCAACCTGATGAGCGCCAACACTGCCGGCGGCGCGGCCGGGCAAGCCACCGACCTGATGAACGACTTCAAGGTTGGCCAGGCGATCGGCGCCACGCCACACAAGCAACTGATTGCACAGTGCCTGGGCATTCTCATCGGCAGCGTGGCGGGCGTGCTGGTGTACCTGGTGCTGATTCCCGATCCGCAGACCCTGCTGCTTACCGAGCAATGGCCCGCACCGGCCGTGGCGACCTGGAAGGCCGTGGCCCAGACCCTGATGCAGGGGCTGGGGGCTCTGTCGCCGGAGCTGCGCTGGGCGATCGTGGCCGGCAGCGCGGCAGGCGTACTGCTGGGCGCGCTGGACAGCCTGCTGCCGCAATGGGTGGCGCGCTGGCTGCCGAGTACCGGCGCGCTGGGGCTGGCGTTCATACTGCCTGCATCGATCAGCATGATGATGGGGCTCGGCGCGGTGGTTACCTGGCTGGTCGGCTGCCGTTGGCCGAGCGTTACAGCGCGGTTTGCGATCACGGCCGCAGCGGGGTTGATTGCCGGGGAAAGCATTTCCGGGGTGGCGGCATCGTTCTGGGAGATGGTGCGGATGCTGTAGCGGCTGGCATGGCGCGGCCATGCTGCCTGGGCAGCCCATCGCGCGTTCACGCTTGACCCACACCCTCCCCCCGCCACATGCTCGATCGCTCCACCCACGCTCAAGGAACGATTGCATGAAGCTGGAAACCCTCGCCATCCACGCAGGCTTCAGCCCCGACCCGACCACCCGGGCAGTGGCCGTACCGATCTACCAGACTACTTCCTTCGCCTTCGACGACACCCAGCACGGCGCCGACCTGTTCGACCTGAAGGTGGCCGGCAACATCTACTCGCGCATCATGAACCCCACCAACGACGTGCTCGAGCAGCGCATGGCCGCCCTGGAGGGCGGGGTTGGCGCGCTGGCGGTGGCCTCGGGCATGGCGGCCATCACCTACGCCATCCAGACCGTCGCCGAGGCCGGCGACAACATTGTCTCGGTGGCCAAGCTGTACGGCGGCACCTACAACCTGCTGGCCCACACCCTGCCGCGCATGGGCATCCACACCCGCTTCGCCGCCCACGACGACATTGCCGCCCTCGAAGCATTGATCGATTCGCGCACCAAGGCGGTGTTCTGCGAGTCCATCGGCAACCCTGCCGGCAATATCGTCGACATCGCCGCGCTGGCCGAGGCCGCCCACCGCCATGGTGTGCCGCTGATCGTCGACAACACCGTGGCCACCCCGGTGCTGTGCCGGCCGTTCGAGCACGGTGCCGATATCGTCGTGCACTCGCTGACCAAGTACATCGGCGGCCATGGCACCAGCATCGGCGGCATCGTCATCGACTCCGGCAAGTTCCCTTGGGCCGACAACAAGGAACGCTTCGCCCTGCTCAACACCCCCGACCCGTCCTATCACGGCGTCACCTACACCGAAGCCTTCGGCCCCGCCGCCTTCATCGGCCGCTGCCGCGTGGTGCCGTTGCGCAACACAGGCGCAGCGCTGTCGCCGTTCAACGCCTTCCTGATCCTGCAAGGCCTGGAAACCTTGGCCCTGCGCATGGAGCGCCACACCGAGAACGCGCTGAAGGTCGCCCGCTACCTGCAAGCCCACGAGCAGGTGGCGTGGGTGAAATATGCAGGGCTGCCCGACCATCCCGAGCATGAACTGGCCCGGCGCTATACCGGCGGCAAACCAGCGTCGATCCTGTCGTTCGGCATCAAGGGCGGCCAGGCGGCCGGCGCGCGCTTCATCGATGCACTGCAGCTGGTGGTGCGCCTGGTGAACATCGGCGACGCCAAGTCGCTGGCCTGCCACCCCGCCTCCACCACCCACCGCCAGCTCAACGACGAGGAGCTGGAGAAGGCCGGCGTGCCACGGGACATGGTGCGCCTGTCGATCGGCATCGAGCACAGCGACGACATCATCGCCGACCTGGCCCAGGCGCTGGAGGCCAGCCGCGGTTGATTCATCTGCGCCCTACCCAATGCCTACGGCGGGCGCACCTTTCGCACATATGGATAGCCCTGCGATGACCCTGTTCTACCTCAAGCTGATCGTCACACCTCTCCTGATGTGGGCCATCTCCCTCGCCTCGCGTCGCTGGGGCGGCCTGCTCGGCGGGTTGCTGTCCGGCCTGCCGATCACCTCGGCACTGGTAATGACCTTCCTGTGCCTGGAACAGGGCACGGCCTTCGCCCTGGGTGCGGTGCCCGGCGCGCTGGGCGGCCTGGCGGCGGTGCAGGCCACTTACACTTTCTACCTGTTCGCTACACGCAGGCTCGGCATCGGCCCGGCCGTATTGCTGGCGATGCTGTTCTATGGTGTAGCGGCCTATGCGTTTACCCACGGGGGCAACCTGTACCTGTCGATTGCCGTGGCGCTGGTGCTGATTGGCGTGCTGATACGCGCCAGCGGCCGCGAGCCCAGGCCGGATGCCCTGGCCCGGCCACGGCAGCGGTTTTGGGAGATCCCTCTGCGCATGGTGTCTGCCACTTCGTTGCTGATGGTCATCACAAGCCTGGCCAACTGGCTGGGCCCGGCGGCCAGCGGCATGCTGGCGCCGATCCCGGTGATCGCCTGGCCGCTGGTGGTGTTCGCCCATGTGCAGAATGGCCGTGCCGGAATGGCGGCGATGGTGCGGGGCAATGCGATCGGAGCGGTGGGGGTGATTGCGTTTTATCTGGTATTGGCAGGGCTGCTCGATGTCTGGGGTGTCGCAATTGCCATCAGCCTGGCAATGCTTTGTGCCGTGATCCTGACCGTGGGGCTGGCGGCTGCGTTGCGACGGGGGTGATACGCCGGCGCGCATGCCAGGGCTGCGTCGGTTGGGGCTGCTGCGCAGCCCATCGCAGTTCAAGCCAGCTCCTACAGGATCACTACAGTCTTCAAGGCAGATGCAGTACCTGTGGGAGCGGGCGCGCCCGCGAACACCGGCGTAGCCGGTGCCATGCACCGCGTTGGATTCTTCGCGGGCATGCCCGCTCCTACAGGATTACCACAGCCTTCAAGGCAGCCACAGTACCTGTAGGAGCCGGTTCACCCGCGAACACCGGCGCAGCCGGTGCCATGCACCGCGTTGGATTCTTCGCGGGCATGCCCGCTCCCACAGAATTACCACAACCTTCAAGGCTGCCGGAGTACCTGTGGGAGCGGGTTCACCCGCGAACACCGGCGTAGCCGGTGCCAGCCACCGCGCTGGATTCTTCGCGGGCACGCCCGCTCCCGCAGAACCACAACAGCCTTCAAGACAGCCACAGTACCTGTGGGAGCGGGTTCACCCGCGAACACCGGCGCAGCCGGTGCCAGCCACCGCGCCGGATTCTTCGCGGGCGCGCCCGCTCCCACAGGATTACCACAACCTTCAAGGCAGCCGCAGTACCTGTGGGAGCGGGCATGCCCGCGAACACCGGCGCAGCCGGTGCCATACACCGTGTCGGATTCTTCGGGGTAAACCCGCTCCCACAGGGCCCTGCCCTATCAATGGTCACTCCCTGCGCTGATCCAGGTCTACCGCAGGCTGCTCCACGCTCTGCCTGCCGTCATCAGCCAAGCTGTCTTCCTCCTGCCAATCACCACCCTCTTCTTCGTTCAGGAGCGGGTCGTCGTCAGGGTCGGGTATGGTCGGGCGGTCGGGGTCAACGGCCGGGTCGGGTGAAGTGGGCATGTCCTGGTTCGTGCCGCCTTGGGCATTCGGATCGGGGCTCATCGCTGCATACCTCGCAAGAAAGGTGTGAACCGCATTCGTTCCGGGCAACTCCGTCAGCGAGGCTGCGGGTGCTCGGCAGAAACCGAATTGTTGGCCTGCACGTCCTCCATCTCCTCCTCGATCGGGCCTTCGTCATCCGAAGGTAGCGGGACCTCTCCGTCACCGCTGCCGGGCTGGGACTCGGTTTGCTCGAGGCCGGGGACTTTCTGATCGTTTGCCATGGAAGTTCTCCTGGGTTTGCGCATTGATCGCGCATACAGGTCGGACGGAAAACGGCCAGCAGCAGTGCCTTGGGCTCGACAGGTGGCGCAAAAGGCCGGGGTACCGAACATGGCCCCATATAGAGCTAAACCATTATTCAGAGACGTTTCCTACAAGCTTTTAGGAAGCCCAATGCCTCTCTGGAAAGCGATTCCCCGTTAGTGTTCAGAGGTCGACAAGGACCTGTCCAACACGAGGATCGCTCATGACCATCAGCCAACGTATTGCCCTCGCGATCGCCGAAGCCGGGCTGCCGCACGACCAGTGCATGTTCTGCGAGCGCCAGGGCCTGCCGATCCTGCCGCTGCGCCGCGCCCTGGTGCCTGATACCCGCCCCGAGTGTGTCTCCACCGTGGCGGATAACAGGCATATCTCGACAAAGATCGGCTTGCGCACCTTGCGCAGGGGCTACCTGTATGTCCTGCTCGACCAGCAGGTCTGGCATGCCTATGCCGTCAGCGAGCAGGGTCACCTGCGTCGTTTCAATCCCTACGAGCCGCCAGACGGCCCGCCTTCGCCGCTGCCCGAAAAATGCGTGAACGCAGACCACGACATTCCTTCGGCCTTTCTCAACCTCGATACCAGCAGGTACGCCAGCGCCTGGCTGGCCTTCTCCAGCGATCCTTGGCCGGTGAGCGTGCTGAACGCCTACAAGAGCGGCGCGTCGCCTGCGCATCGCTTCGAGGGCCTGGACCTGATCCAGGCCCGCAGCAATCCCGAACTGCTGGGCATCGCCATGACGCCCGATAAGCTTGGGGTCGACCAGCAGGTGTTCGAGTATACCCAGCATGGCTGTGCCCCCTTCGACAGTGCGCATGGCTTCCACAGCCGCTGGTTGCGCCGGTTCGCCCTGCGCGGCTATCTGGTCAATGCGATCAACCGGCACCAGCTGGAAAACGGCGTGCTGGCAGTGGTGCTCGACGACACTGTCGGGCTGATTCAGGAGTACAACCATCAGCGCCTGAACTGGGTAGTGAAGCGTCAGGCCTGGCGTGAAGAACCGATGCGCGCCTATCAGCTGCAGACCTCGCAGATCCTGCAGATCATTCGTGCCACGCACAGGGAATGGGCGGCACAGAAGGTGCCGTCGCTGGAACCGATGACGGGCGATGGGCCGCCGGTGTTCACCGACCCGGCTGTCGAGCGGCAGCTGTTGGTCGAGCGTGCGCAGCAGGAGAGTGACGAGCGGCTTGAAGAGCGCTACCACGAACCGCAGCGGGCCGCGTTCCAGGCTGAATACGAGCAGCAGGAACGCGAGTTTCAGCGTTACATCGACAAGGACGCAAAGGCGTACGTTGCCTTGTTCGATACGCCCATGTTCAAGGTGGCCGAGGCGTACGACTACGACGGTAACGATCGCGAGTCCGGGGTGGCCTACGCCAAGACCATGACCCTGTGCCTGGGTGGCGGCGTTACGGAAGCTGTCGTCCCCCGCCTTGAACCGCAGGTTCCCGCTTCCGGCACCAGCGAACTGCTCTGGTTGAAATGGCTAAAGGACCCGGACAGCCCGCCCTACCGCGCCTTGCTGATGCGCGACCAGGCACTGCTGGCCGGGCTGCTGCCCAGTTTCTCCGCCACAGAAGCGATCAACTGGAACGACAGCGACAAGCTCTACGGCATGCTGAGCAAGATCATCGCCAGCGATGACGCCGGCCTACGCATGCGCAATACCCTCAAGCAGGCCATTGCTGAAACGCAGAGCGCGCTCAATGCGGCCAGTCAGCGGCTGGCGCCATGCCTGTCGCCTGGCGTTCAGAAGGCCGTGCGGCATTTGAACAGCGCCACGCAGTTTCTCTACAACGGCGTGCACCTGATCGAACTGGAAGTGAAGATGAAGCTGGGCGAGTACTACGCCTTGCAGAGCGCCCACCTCCGAGAGTTGCAGCACAAGGCCAACGCGTCGATCGCCGAGGCGCGGGACCGGATGCGCCGCAATATCGATGACTTCGAGTTTGGCTCGATGAAGGCCATGCGCAAGGTGCGGCCGATCATCCAGCACGGGCTGATGAGCCTGGCCGTGCTTGACCCGCGGTTCACCAATACGATGATCAGCGTGACGGTGTGGGTCGAGGGCAAGGCCGAGGAAGTGCATGGGCGGTTGTTCCAGGAAGCCAACATGGGCGTATCGCAGGCGAGCAGCGCGGCGCAGCTTGCCCTGGTGGATATCTCGGTGGCAGCGGGGACGTTGGAAACAAATGCACGCAAGGTATTGCAAGGTTTGCGGATCACTTCTCAACAGGCGACGCAGTTGGTACGGAACAGCTTTAACGGATTGCGGGGGGTGGTGGGTAGCTGGGAGTTATTGCTGGCGATGGGAGGACTTTATTTGCAAAGTGATAGTTTGAATAGGAACCAAGCGAAAGCTGAAGCGGAACTCGGGCCCAAAGCCACGGAAGCCATGATGGCCTTGAATGGCGTACGAATAGGCATCTTGGGCGGAAGCATTGAAGCGCTTGGGTTGGTTGTAATTTCTGGAGCTTCAGAAATCCAGCGTATGCGAACGCTGTCTTTTGCTGCTGAACATAAAATTACAAACTTGGTAAAAATCGGACGTGTGGTAGCTAGAATCGGAGCGATTATCAATGCAGGAGCTGGCGTTTTTGACGCATTACAAGCCATAAGCGCTGTAGGCCGTTCAGCAAAAAATGGTGATGATCGCGCATCGAGACTCTATAAATACGCAGGTCTTCTATTTGGCATTGGTGTAGTTGCTTCGGTTGCTGCAGTTTTCAACCCCTTATTGCTAGGGGTGTTAGGCATAGCACTGGTGTCAGGCTTGGGTGCATATGCATTAAGCAAGTGGGCCGAGGAGAACGAGTCGTCACCGCTCGACCGTTGGGTTAGACGGTGCTACTTTGGGAAGGCTAACGAGGTACCGGTTGTCCACTGGAACGTCCCTGAATATGCGGATCTAGCCTTAGCAGAGCTCAATGCTGCTGTATTGGGTATCACTGCAAACGTTAAATTCGAAGCTGACATTTCAGGCGTTCTATCTAACACCACGGTGGGTAGCACACTGGGCCTAACTATCCAGCAACGTGTAAGTTATTTAATTACCCTTCCTCACTTCAACGAGAAAAGTTCAGCGCTTCAGTGGGAACTGCAGGCTCACCGCCAGGGTGATGGCCTGTTCCCCGACTACGCCAAAGGCCAAGTCATTATTGGTAGCGCATCAAATCTGCCCGCGACCACTAAGAAGGAAATGATAAGCTGTTCGAATGAGCAATACAACCCACTCAAACATCCGGATTACGAAACCACCAGTATTGAGCAGAATGAAACTGATCGCGTAGTCGCTACAACTGCTGGAAACGTGAGTATCAGGCAATGTTTTGGAGGATTCGATCTGACTCCATACATTGACAACCCCACTATTATTGCCGTGACGCTATCCTTGATATTTTGGCCTGATCGAAATATGCCTGACGTATATGCTCAGGTAGTTTCCACAGAACTGAATGCATGAAAGGAGAAAGAAATATGCTGCCTAGCCGAGGGGTTGGCTGGAAATATGATCTTCCTCCAAATGATACTGCACCCACGCAGCGCGAGGTGTCTTTGGCATCCAATTTAAAGATCAATCGGGCCGGGCATATATTTATCGAGTTCCCACGGTCGTCGGTCAGTGTGCGAGGGATATCTTTTTTCGGAGGCTTGATTATTTTAATTTACACCATGGTGTTTATCGTGCCAGACATCATCACTTCTCTCCTTGACGACTGGCAATCGGGAATTGAAATTACGACCATAGGCATCATGATTATAATTCTTTCAACCTGGGCCTTTTTTCCATTGTTTCGTATGGACCTACGACTTCCTCGCGATGAACCCATACGCTTCAACAGAGCACGTCAAAAAGTCTATTTTTACGAGTACAGATTTGATCGCCTATACCCCTTCGGCAGCAAGGGTTGGGGGGTAAAACCTGTGGCCTATGACTGGGCCGACCTAACTGCCGAGGTCTACAGGGTATACGCCCCAATGGGCTACGGCGGCCTCATTGAAAATGTAATGATATCGGTTCGTAAAACAGGCACCGAGGAAGTCATCGACCGCATGTTCCTGTGTGACGACATAGAGCAAGGCAAGCAGTATTGGGCACTGGCACGTTTGTACATGCAAAGTGGCTATGACGCTCTTCCTGACTCTCTACGCCCTTTTCAGGGTCAGAAGGTTGGCAATGGTCTGAACCCTATGCAATACCTCGCCCCCAAAGTCCGATGGCCAGCGAAAATCGACTTGGAGTCTCGCAGCCCACCGACAACAGATGAAGTCGTCTAAAACCTTAGCGCAAGGTGCTGAGGGCCCGGCAAGCCCCCTGACTGCAAACCAGACACGGCGCTGGATTGTTCAGGGCAAGCCCGATTCAACAGTTTGATTCGTCGAAATTAGCATTAGGGAAGCCAACGAATGAAGATCAAGCCCAGGATCCTTTCGGAGCGAGCTCTGTGTTGGAGTCATGATCTGCCTGGTGTCAGTTCGGATGAAGTTCCGCGTTTAAGCTTTGAAGATATAGATCCGCCACCAAACTACTGTGATGATGTGTTCCTGGAGCTTCCCCGATCTACTGTCAGTTTGCGTGGTGTCACAGTGCTGATAGGGGGACCAATTCTGGTTTTTTCTGTGGGTGCATTAATCTACATGCATTGGAGGTTTTTTGGTATCTACTGGTCGAATAATTGGGGCATTGACATCCTCTCATCGTTAGCGATCTTGATTGGCATGTGGGCTACTGCGACATATGTAAAAATGGACCTATTGCTCCCACGGGACGAACCCATTCGCTTCAATCGACTACGACGCAAAATTTATCTCTATCAATTCAGATTCCACTACATTTATCTGTTCAGCCATAAGCATTGGGGCGTCAAACCGGTCGCCTACAACTGGGACGACGTAACCGCCGAAGTCTACCGAGTCTACGCCCCTGGCCACGGTGGCCTGATCGAAAACGTCATGCTGTCGGTTCGCAACCCGGAAACCAACGAAGTCATCGACCGCGTCTTCTTCACCCACGACCTGTACCACGGCGAAGCCTACTGGGCCATCGCCCGGCTATTCATGCAGCAAGGCCCCGAAGCCCTGCCGAAGTTCGTGCACCCACCCCGTGACTGGAACGACGACGATGGCCTGAGCCATATGCATTGCCTGGCGCCCAAGGTTCATTGGCCGGAGGATATTGACCGTGAGTCCCGTACTGCCCCATCTGACTGAGAGGGTCAATGCCCCGGGGCCTAGACGGTAAGGATCACCATACCTTTCAAAGCAGTTGCAGTACCTGTGGGAGCGGGCATGCCCGCGAACACCGGCGCAGCCGGTGCCAGCCACCGCGTTTGATTCTTCGCAGGCAAGCCCGCTCCCACAGTTTGGTTCAATGCCTCAAGCGCTGGCCGACACATGACGTGGAGCACGCACACCCCACAACCAGTAACCCAGGGATAACAGCACCAACCAGCCAACCCCGACATACATGGCTGTGCGGCTGGCCGGGAACCAACCGAGCACGCCAAAAATGAACACCATGAAAGCAATCGCGCAAGCTGGCCCTACCGGCCACAGCGGCACACGATAATCCAGTGCTGCCACCTCCTCCTTGCTCATGCCGCGCCGCATGGCCACTTGAGAAAGCAGGATCATCAACCAGACCCAGACAATGGAGAACGTGACCACCGCCGCAAGAACCAGGAACAAGTCTTCCGGCACCAGGTAGTTCAATACCACGCCCAGAAGCAGCGCGACGCCCATCACCGCAACTGTCATCCACGGCACACCGAAACGCGACAACGATGCAAAACCGGCTGGCGCCTGGCCGTCCTGAGCCATTCCGTACATCATCCGCCCAGCACTGAAGATATCGCTATTGATCGCCGAAACAGCAGCTGAAATCACCACGATGTTCAACACGGTGGCCGCTGAACTGATGCCAAGACCACTGAAGATCTGCACGAACGGGCTACCGTGGCTGCCAATGCTGGTCCAAGGGTAAATGGCCATGAGTACGAACAGGGTAAGAATGTAGAACAGCAGGATGCGCAGAGGCACCGAGTTGATAGCCTTGGGCAGCACGCGCTTCGGGTCCCTTGCCTCGCCTGCGGTGATGCCGATCATTTCGACCCCGCCAAAGGCGAACATCACGACAGTGAACGAAGCGATCATCCCACTGACGCCATTAGGGAAGAACCCGCCGTGGCTCCACAGATTCGAGACTCCGGCAACCGTGCCTGCCTCGTCATTCAACTGGATACCCAGCAGCAGCACAGCCGCACCTGCCACAATCATGGCAACGATCGCGGTCACTTTCAGCAACGACAGCCAGAACTCCATTTCCCCGAACACTTTCACGCTGCACAGGTTCAGCGCCCCGATAAAGAACACTATCCCAAGCACCCAGATCCAGGCAGGTGTTTCAGGGAACCACAGCCCCATGTAAACGCCAAAGGCCGTCACGTCTGCCAGGCAAACCACCAGCATCGAGAATGCGTAGCTCCAACCTGTCAGAAAGCCAAAGTAGCGCCCCAGATACTGGCTGGCATAGTGCCCGAACGAACCTGACACCGGGTTATGAACCGCCATTTCGCCAAGGGCGCGCATCATCATGTAAATGGCTGCGCCACCTATCAGATAGGCCAGCAAAACCGAAGGCCCTGCCAACTTTATTGCCGATGCCGAGCCATAGAACAGCCCCGTACCGATAGCAGAACCTAACGCCATGAAACGAATATGCCGGGTAGAGAGACCCCGCTTCAACTGGTGTGAAGATTGAGCGCTCATAGATACCTTCTTGGTTTTATTATCAGGTCCGCACAACGCTAATGCCGTGCGGTTTTATCAGGCACGCAGCATTCCAATCATCAAGCCCTTGGCCACAGCACCGGAAACAGTTCGTGGTTCATTTGGGCACCGCTGGCGAGTTGCGTTTCGAGGCCAGGAAACTGTGGCGAAGTTTTCCACTGGCGCGGTGCGTGAGTAATGTCATCGCCCAGGAAACGTACCGAGAAGGCACGACGCCGACGATTGCCCCCGACACCGCCAGAGGCGTGCAAGGTGAGCATGTGGAAGAACACCGCATCGCCCGGAGAGAGCTCCCAGCCGAGGATGTTCCAGGCGCTGCGATCGGCTTCGATATCCGGCAAGTCTGCAAGGCTGCCTTCCGGAAACCATTGCGCCTGGCTGTCGAGGAAGCTTCGCGGCATCAGCCATGGCCCAAGGTGCGAGCCCCCTACGAATTCAAGGGTGGATTCTCTCGAGACCGGGTCGACTGGCATCCACATGCTGCAGTTCTGCCGCCCGTCGATGTTGTAGTACGGCTGGTCCTGATGCCAGGGCGTTCGCTGACGCGTGTTCGGCTCCTTGACCAGCAGGTGATCGTGATAAAGCCGGGCCGTCTCACTGTTCATGAGTTGCGCTGCAACACTACCTACCCTGCTTTCGAAGATGAACTGGCGATAGGCCGAAATATCCCCCCAATTACAGAAGTCTTCGAAGAACCAACCCGGGTCATCAGGGCGGCTTGCCACTTTAGCGCGCTCGCTTGGGGCTTTCAGGTTCTGTTCGATGCCGGTTTCGAGCAGTGCAACTTCTTCCGGCGTGAACAAATTACGTACGCAGACGGCACCATCACGCTGGAAAGCCTCGATGGTTTCGTCACTCAGTTGAAATTCGGCGGACTGTTTCATAAGCACCCTTTGGTCTTTTTATTGGGCAACAGCACCACTGCCAGTTTTCGAGCGGAATAAGCAAGGTGCACCGCGAGTATTGCTTTTCAGCCACAATAGGAAAAGAATATATTTCCTAATCCCGAGTATAGGAAAAGATGATAGGGTTCTCGTTCAGGCAGCTCGAGTACTTCGTCGCCGTGGCCGAGCACGGCAGCATCAGCGCTGCGGCCAGAGCCCGGCACGTTTCACAGCCATCGGTTTCGGTAGCGATCGCCCAGCTGGAAGAGGCGCTGAACGAGCGCCTTTTCCGGCGCCAGGTGAGCCGCGGGCTGGAGCTGACGTCAGCGGGCACGCGTTTACTGGCCCAGGCACGCGATATCATCGGCATGGCCATTGCCATGAATCAGAACGCGGATACCACGCGCGGCTCGCTTCGCGGCAACCTGTCGCTTATCTGCTTTCAAGACTTGGGCCCCTATTACGCGCCGCGGCTGCTGTCGAGTTTTCGCAAGCAGTATCCCGATGTCGAGGTAACGCTTTTCGAGACTGACCTGGCAGGCGTACACCGCCACTTGAGCGCCGGTAAAGCCGAGCTCGCGCTAACTTATGACATTGGCCTTGATCCCTTGCTGCCGCGCCAGGTACTGGCTGAGTTGAAGCCCTACGCACTCATCGCCACTGATCACCGCCTGGCCCACCTGGCCGAGATACCGCTGCATGAGCTGGCGCAAGAGTGTTTGATTCTTGAGGACATCGCACAAACGCGTGAGTATTTTCTTTCACTGTTTTGGGCGCATAACCTGCAACCGCGCACTCAGCAATACACCCAGACCTTCGAGATGCAACGGGGCCTCGTCGCGCATGGCTACGGGGTTGCCCTGTCATGCACCCGGCCCGCGGGGGACCACTGCTATGACGGTACACCGCTGCTATGCCGGCCATTATTGGAAGAGGTATCACCGCAAAAAGTGGTGCTGGCCCAATCAGGCGCGATGCACCCATCGCCGGTGGCGGAGGCGTTCAAGGGCTGGGTTGCTCGGGAGATAGCTGGTGGGGGGGCCTGAGTTCGTTCACTCAAGAAAGCTCCACTGTAGGAGCGGGCATGCCCGCGAACACCGGCACAGCCGGTGCCATGCACCGCGTTGGATTCTTCGCGGGCACGCCCGCTCCCACAGGATCACCACAACCTTCAACGCAGCCACAGTACCTGTGGGAGCGGGTTCACCCGCGAACACCGGCGCAGCCGGTGCCATACACCGCGTTGCATTCTTCGCGGGTGAACCCGCTCCCACAGGCTCACCACAGGCTCACCACAGCCTTCAACGCAGCCACAGTACCTGTGGGAGCGGGCATGCCCGCGAACACCGGCACAGCCGGTGCCATACACCGCGTTGCATTCTTCGCGGGTAAACCCGCTCCCACAGGCTCACCACAACCTTCAACGCAACCACAGTACCTGTGGGAGCGGGCATGCCCGCGAACACCGGCACAGCCGGTGCCATGCACCGCGTCGCATTCTTCGCGGGCTCGCCCGCTCCCACAAGATCACCACAGCCTTCAACGCAGCCACAGTACCTGTGGGAGCGGGTTCACCCGCGAACACCGGCGAAGCCGGTGCCATACACCGCGTTGGATTCTTCACAGGTAAGTCAAACCGCCACACCGCCGCGTCGCACAACAAGCGAGCCCGCCAATCAGAACACCGACCACCCAATCCGCGAGCTCAGCAACTCAAGCGCCGCCATCCCCGCCAGAGAGTTACCCGCCGCATTCAACTCCGGCGACCACACGCACACGGTGAATTGCCCCGGCACGATGGCCACAATCCCGCCCCCCACGCCACTCTTACCTGGCAACCCCACCCGATAGGCGAAATTCCCTGCTTCGTCATACAGCCCGCTAGTGGCCATGATCGAGTTCACCTGCTGGGTCTGGCGCCGGGTCAGAATCTGCTCACCGCTGTGCTTGCAGAACCCATCATTGGCCAGGAAACAGAACGCCCGGGCCAGGTCCAGGCAGTTCATTTGCAGCGCGCAATAACTGAAATAACTGCGCAGCACCGTCTCCACCTCGTTATGGAAGTTGCCGAACGACTGCATCAGGTAAGCCATGGCCGCGTTGCGCGCGCGGAATTGATACTCCGAATCGGCAACGCGAGCATCGATCGAGATATGCGGATTGCCCGATAGCCGCCGCACGAAATCGCGCATCGACAAAGTGGGTGCAGCAAAGCGCGACTGGTTGATATCGCAGATCACCAACGCCCCCGCATTGATAAAAGGATTACGCGGCCGACCACGCTCGAACTCCAGCTGCACCAGCGAGTTGAACGGCTGGCCGGAAGGCTCATGGCCAAGCCGCTCCCAAATGGCTTCCCCCGAGCGCCCAATCGCCTGCACCAGGCTGAACACCTTGGAAATACTCTGCACCGAGAATGGCACCAGGGCGTCGCCTGCGCAGTAATAGCTGCCATCGTTGCCATAGACCGCTATGCCCAGTTGGTTCGCTGGCACATCGGCCAGCGCAGGAATGTAGTCAGCCACTTTGCCCTTGCCGATCAAGGGACGTACTTCTTCGAGAATCTCGTTCAACAGCGTTTGCATGAAAGGCCCTGTATCAGTCCCCAGACGACGGCGAAGGGGTAGCAATCTTGACGAAGATCGAGCGAAAGAAATCACACTCTCGGCAAGAAATGGCCAGCCGCACCTGCAACCCAAGGCTCCACGCTATAACCTATGCTGTGCTTGTTTCGACGGTATAGAGAACGCGCCCCGCCAAGTGCAAAAGCAGCCAACCAGGGAATGGAGGACCAACGATGCCAGCTTGCCCTTTACCCGCAGACGAAGCGCTTCGCCAGCGCACGCTCGATGACATGAACCTGGTTGATACACCAGCCGAGCATTACCTCGATACCCTGGTGCGGCTTACCCAGGACCTGGCCCATGTGGACACTGTGCTTATCAGCCTGATCGACCAGGACCGACAGTGGTTCAAGGCCCGCATAGGGCTTGAGGCAAGCGAGACGACGCGCAGTATTTCCTTTTGCGGCTACGCCATTCTCGGTGACGAAACCTTGATGGTCCCCGATGCCAAGCGCGACAGCCGGTTCGACGACAATCCACTGGTGCTCAAAGAGCCCTATATCCGTTTTTACGCCGGCCACCCCTTGCGCGCCGGCAACGGCAAAGCCATCGGCACGCTGTGCATGTTCGACCCCCACCCGCGCGTGCTCAGCGAGGCTCAACAAGCGAACTTCAGGGATCTGGCCACGCTCGCCGAGGGGTATCTGCAGCTGCGCACCTTGGCGCAGGTGAACCGCGATCTGCGGCTTGAAATGGATCGCGAGCAACGCAAAGCCCTGCTCGACCCTTTGACGCAACTATGGAACCGCGGCGCGCTGTCGGCGTTTGAAGACCATGAACGGCGATTGGCAGAGGTGAACGGCTTACAACTGGGCGCGGTTTATGCCGACCTGGATCACTTCAAATCCATCAACGACAAGTACGGCCATGGCGGCGGTGACAAGGTGCTTTGCGAATCTGCCCGTCGCCTGCGTGCAGCACTTCGCCCCGATGACCTGCTGGTGCGCCATGGGGGTGAGGAGTTCGTCGCTATTTTGCATGTTAAAGACAGCGAAGAACTGACGCGGATTGCTGAGCGGATTCGCGAACAGGTGGGTGGCAGCCCGATGCAGTTGCCCTGCGGTCAACTGAAGGTGAGCGTGAGCGTAGGGTGCACCCTGTTTGCCAAGGGTGAAACGCTGGATGACGCACTGGAACGCGCTGACAAGGGACTTTATGACGCCAAACAGAATGGACGAAACCGGGTTGTATATGTAGCGCCGCCATTCTGAGACGGGCATGGTCCGGGCTTTAAACCTATTACCCGGCACCCTGTGAGAGCAGGTGTGCCCGCGAAGCGTTCAACCTGGCCTGAGTCAACTGGTCATGCGCAACCCAGTTGCTCTACGTAGCGCCCCTAGTAGGCATTGCCCCACAGTGTAAGAACACACCTACCAGAGCAACCCACCCCACCATTATATTTTTCTTGAGGAATTCAGGCTGATATCCCAAAAACAAAAACTGCTGAAACTCCAATATCCTCATGTATGTAACAACAAAGAAGATATTGTATAGCAAGCACAGACAGAATAGCCCATAACCGAGATGAGGCCCCGAGCACTTGGTACGCAAAATGAATGCACCGCACACACTGAACACGGTGCACAAAATGAATAACCATGCCATCACCTATTCCTCAGCTGGACTCTTACTTGATCACCTATCAACATGTTTAAAATTTCGGAGACAATAGGCCACTTCGCCAGCTCCTTGTAAGGGAAAGGCTTGGAGGCTATAGAAAAAATATCGCCGAGTATGTAGGACCGTTCCGAAACCCACGCCTTGCTTTGCTAAAGACTATTGCAAGTACACGATCTGTAAGAGATCGCCCAGCCCTTGGGTTGCGCTATCGCGCAGAGAGCTCAACTCGCAAGCGCGACGCGACGCCTGTGGGAGCGGGCATGCCCGCGAAGAACTCAACGCGGTGGCTGGCACCGGCTGCGCCGGTGTTCGCGGGCACGCCCGCTCCCAGAGCCCTGCTACATCAATCAGTCATATGCTATTCCACGAGACCGATTTAGCGCATACAAACTGCCGAAGATCTCGGAACCTACCCACTTGCCCCTGCCCCGCCAGCCCCGATCTCATCCATGAAATCCGCAAGAAACACTTCAAGCCGAGCATGACGCTCAGCAGCCAGCCGAGCCCCTTCAGCAGTTTTAAACCCTGACGCAAGCTTGAGCAGCTTGGTATGAAAGTGCTCGACCGTATACGCCTTGTCCTGATACTCCCTCCCCCACGCAGTGGGGTTCTCGAAATCGTACAGCGCCGACCCCATTCGCCCGGATACGTAAAAACACCGGGCGATACCCACTGCACCTAGGGCGTCCAGGCGATCACTATCCTGAAGAATCCTGGCATCAAGGGTGAGCGGCTCGAAGCCAGCCGAGTAGCTGTGGGTTTTGACTGCATGCGCCACCTGTTTGATGCGCTGCAAAGGCCAGCCCATATCAGCCAGGATCGACGCCGCCCTTTGTGCGGACAGCGTTGACGCCTGCCCACGCAAGGGCGAGTTCTTTTCTACTGCGACACAATCATGCAGCACAGTCGCTGCAAGCAGCACTTCCAGGTCGCCGCCTTCTACGCGCTGTATCCGTTGTGCGTTGACCCACACGCGATGGATGTGGGACAGGTCGTGGGAGCCATCTGGCTGGTCAGCCGGTAGATACCTCAACAGGTCAGCGGCAAAGCGCTGGAAAGGGGCAAAAGCTTCGATAGTCATCTTCGGTGCATTCCATGGGCTGTTACTTGGCGTCCGTTGCCAGGGGCTGGACCGTGACCTGCCTTGGTCCAGATGCGAGCGGGTCAGTTTCAGGGCTTGAGTGGCGAAAGTCCATGCTGGACCGTTTGTTGGCATCGCGACATAACTGGATACAGGGATTCGTGAGAGGAAAGCTTTTTGAGAGCCACAAACCGTTAACAGAGCAGCCAGCGTTGCATGCTGTGAAGGTGAATGGGCAAAAAAAGTCAGAATTAACCCCTTCCTTGTAGGCCATTTCCCAAAGATACTCCCTGCGCCTGTTTTTCGTTGCACATGGAAATCGTGAACCATAGTCTCGACCTGCCGCTACCAATTGGCGGCACGGTTTTGACAGGCCGTGGTTCACTGAGAGCATGTGCAATGCCAGTTATGGCAGCTGTGCGTGGGGCACCTTTGTGTGCGCCGGGAATCTCAGTGCCCCCGGTCTGTCAACCCACAAACAGCTGCCACCCTTCCGTTTGACAGCGGATCTGCGGCAGCCCTTTAAGGCACTGAGAGGGTTTATGCTGAAGATAGTCCCTGATCCACCCCACAATGTTCTATCCCTTGAAGACACCCTGATCCAGGCCACGGATTACGCGCTGTGCGCGGCGACCGTTGTGCATCAGGCGATACTGCTGCAGCCCAAATCGCCCGCGTCGATTCTGATGATGGCCTCGATGCATGAGCTGGAGACGCTGCGAGCTTTGCTTGAGTCCGCACTGGTCCAGGTGCAGATGCCCACTGAGCCTAGGACTTTGCACTAAGGCTTCATTTATGTGTCGCCTGGGCTGCCCCTATCGCCAGCAAGCAAGGCTCCCACATGGATCTAAGCTGCGCCACAAATCTCGAGGCCTGTGCAGTATCTGTGGGAGCTGGCTTGCCGGCGATGAGGCCAGACCAGGCACTAGAAATTTCGGGGAGATTGAACAATGACCACAGAAGAAACCAAATTCACCGTCGGCAAAACCACCTTCTACCAAGGTGAAAACCAGACCCATCCGCTGTTCCGCATCGAAGCGGGCATCCCCTGCCAGAGCGCCCGCGAACAGGCCTCGGAGCTGATGGGCTATGCACGGGATATGACCCTGGACGGCTTGATGGAAGACAAACCCCAGCTGATCTGGGCTTCGCATTACCTCTGCGCATTGGCTAAGGCGCTGATGGATGATGCCGAGCTAGGCATGATGCGCTGAATCACCCCTCCCTCACTGGACGCCTTCAAAACCTAAGTCCATCCCCCGTTTTGAAGGCGCTCCAGCTGCCCCCCACCTTCACACGCAGGCAGTGTTAGCGTGCGCTTAGCAATCTACTGGGACTCGATTACCCATCGCCCGCGCAACATTCCTTTCAACTCGTCAACACTCAGAGTCATATCTCTCTTGCGATGAACTACCGCATGACAGTTGGCGCACAACGTCACGAGGTCAGTCTCAGGATTCACGGCCTTCTCCCCACCAAAGTCCGAAATCGGTACTACGTGATGAACGTGAATGAAGCCCTTCGCGTGTTCGCCGTATGCCTGTTCGAAATCAAACCCGCATGCCTTGCAGTCAAGCCCGTGGATGGCGATGGCCTTCACTCTCAAATCTTTCCGACGCTCGTAACGGGTTCCAAAGTAGCTTGTTTTGCTGCCTTCACTGGCCGATTCAAAGGTAAGTGGGTCGTCTTCCATATCCGGTACAGCCGCGTCAGCACGCGAAGGCAGGAGCGTCGCATGGCTTAAGATGGCATCGTAATCGGATTGAGAAATCGGCCGAACGCCATCACGCCAGTAGTTACTCATACGGCTGGCGGGGATAGTCTCCAGGTACTCGCCGTCAATTTCCGAGGGGACAGCGTCTTCAAACGGCGTGAAATTTTCGATCAGAGCAAACAGATCACCCTTATCGCTTCTCCGGTCTGCGTAGACCTGACCTATGCGTGCCTTACCAAAATAATGCGGATCGGCGCTGAGGCGGACGGAAGCAAAGGCTTTGTCCTTGATTCGCCCTTTGTAGTAGATCACCTCTGTTCCCTGCGCGAGCCAGGCTTGGTAGCGCTTGGGGAAGTGATAGACAGCACCTGTCTCGTCTTCCCACTGTGATGTATCGTTTTCAACGATGACGACGGGCATTTCCTTTTCCTCTCGACTGATGGCAAAAGCCTATCAAAAAAGAGGAAATTTCCTACGGCATAATGAGAGGTGAGCCACATTTCCGGCGGTTGTAGAGAACTGGCCATGCCCTACACCGCCGAGATTGCTGTTGGGATTTGTCGTTCTCCGACAACCCGAAACCTAAAGCGCGCATCATCCGGCAACGAAGAAAACCACATTCAAGCTCGCATGCTTCTGGTTTGGAATGTCATATAGTCTGACTTTTTCGTAACTCGAAGTTACAATCCTCCAGCAGCATTTGCCAATTACACTTGTCGGGGCCACCAGTGTCGCTCATTAAAAAGCTTGGTGCTTTTGTCGTTCTGCTTGTCGGATGCGGATATGCCGCCATCGCATGGAATAGGCACGCGAACTTTGAAAAAACCGGGGAATCCTTGGTACGCCAACTGGGCTTAAAAATCGTTACAAATCTTGGACAGATGAACACCACTTGCAGGTCCGTGGCTAGGATTGACTCAATCGCCATTGAATCTGATGGGCTGCTTGGTATGAAGGGGTCGGCAGTTCTGTACATTTCCGGGCAGAATGACAGCGCTATTTCCATCAGATACCGTATGGAAACAGTGGGCGATAAGGTTTGGGTCCAGCCTACAGATCAGATTTCCGCGCAGCTGTCAGTGATGCAGTTTGGATTGAAGAGCTGCAATTAGAGCCTTATAAACGGGACCTACCGCAAAACAACACTCTGCCGTCCTTGCTTGAGCAAGTAGTCACATGTAAGGCAACTCATCCAGCACAATCAGCAACGTGCAAGATGAAGCCAACCTAAAAAATGGGGACTAGGTGGTGAGACTGGCGTACATCAGGAACGCCAAAGCCCGTCTAAGACGGGCTGCAGCTGGAGAAATGTAGCGAAAGCGTAGCTATTCGAACCACCATTGCCCCAATAGTGTGCTACCGGTTGATTGCCTCTGCATTGAGCGACTGCTCAGCCCACTCAAATTTGATCGTACAGTGCCCAAGGTTCTGACGACTCTGAATTCCTGAGTGGCGGGCTGTTGAAATCCGGTGGGACAAAAAGTGGGGCAAAATTACTAACGAGTGAAAAGCGGTTAGGCATAAAAAAATCCAGTCACCGCTAAATGACTGGATTTTTAGGGATTTTTGGTCGGGACGGAGTGATTCGAACACTCGACCCCTTGCACCCCATGCAAGTGCGCTACCGGGCTGCGCTACGCCCCGACTACATTCTCATAACCTCTGAGAACGATGAAGAATCTACCCTAACCTCCTGATAAATGAAAGCTTTTTCTCAAAAAAAATTTCACTCATCAAAAACCCAGGTCACTTCTTCAACACCACCAACACATCCTCCAACTCGACAATCATCTGCCGAATCAGCTGCTTGTACTGGCTCGACTCATCCTTGGCCTCATCACTTGAGAGCCTCAACCGAGCCCCACCAATAGTGAACCCCTGGTCATAAAGCAGCGCGCGAATCTGGCGAATCATCAGCACATCCTGCCGCTGATAATACCGCCGGTTCCCCCGCCGCTTCACGGGATTGAGCTGATCGAACTCCTGCTCCCAATACCGCAGCACGTGCGGTTTTACCGCACAAAGCTCACTCACCTCACCAATGGTGAAGTACCTTTTGCCCGGTATGGGGGGCAGTTCGTCGTTATGGCTTGGTTCCAGCATAGGCCTCAACCCGGGCCTTCAACTTCTGCCCTGGACGAAAGGTGACGACGCGCCGTGCGGTGATCGGGATTTCTTCCCCTGTCTTGGGGTTGCGGCCCGGCCGCTGGCGTTTGTCGCGAAGGTCGAAGTTGCCGAAACCGGACAGCTTGACCTGCTCGTTCTCTTCAAGTGCGTGCCGAATTTCTTCAAAAAACAGCTCGACCAGTTCCTTGGCCTCACGCTTGTTAAGCCCCAGCTCCTCGTACAGCCTTTCGGCCATCTCAGCTTTCGTCAGAGCACCCATGCCGTTATTTCCTTAACGTGGTGTTCAACCTTTGTTCGAGCGAGGTGAGGATGTTTTGCAGGGTAGTGTTCACCTCATCGTCGTTAAGAGTGCGCGATGGATGCTGCCAGGTCAAGCCGACGGCAAGGCTTTTTCTATCAGGATCAATGCCTTTACCTTGGTAGACATCAAACAGCCTGAGGTCTGTGAGCCATTCGCCTGCATTGTCACGAATTACTTCAAGCACCGAGCTAGAAGCTACATCACGTCCTGCGATCAAAGCCAGGTCGCGGCGGGTTTCCGGGAACTTGGACAGCTCGCTGAATTTTGGCAGGCGGCCTTCGACCACATCGCCCAGCACCAGCTCGAACAGGAACACCGGGCGGTCCAGGTCCAGGGCTTTTGCCAGCTCTGGGTGGATGGCGCCGAGGTAGCCGACCAGCTTGCCGTCACGCTCGATGGCGGCGGTCTGGCCTGGGTGCAGGGCTGGGTGTTTGCCGGCACTGAAGGTGAAGTCGCTCAGGGCGCCGGAGTAGCCCAGCAGGGCTTCCACGTCGGCCTTCACGTCGAAGAAGTCGACGCCGTCGCGGCCGTTGGCCCAGCCTTCTGGCAGGCGGCTGCCGGTGACAACGCCAGCGATCATCGGCTGCTGCTTCAGGTCGCCGAGCTGGCCGACGAAGCGCAGGCCGCTTTCGAACAGGCGCACGCGGTCTTGCTGGCGGTTCAGGTTGTGCTGCAGTGCCTTGACCAGGCCCGGCCACAGGGACGCGCGCATGGCGGCCATGTCGCTGGAGATGGGGTTGGCCAGCAGCAGCGGCTCTACGCCCGGGCTGAACAGTTCGAACAGTTTCGGGTCGATGAAGCTGTAGGTGATGGCTTCCTGGTAGCCGCGGGCAACCAGCAGGCGGCGCAGGGTCGGCAGGTCACCGCGGGTTTCCGGCTTGCCCTGGGGGGCCAGGCGGGCTTGCGGGTAGCGAACCGGCAGGTTGTTGTAGCCGTACAGGCGGGCCAGCTCTTCGATCAGGTCCACTTCCAGGCTGATGTCGAAGCGGTGGCTTGGGATATTGACAGTCCACTGCCCTTCTTCAGTCTTGGTAGTGGTCAGCTCCAAGGCGTTGAGCAGTTGCTCGACCTGGGCTGGGTCCATTTCCATGCCGAGCATCTGGGTGATGCGTTCGGCGCGCAGGGTGACCGGGGCCACTTGCGGCAGGTGCTGTTCGCTGACGGCTTCGACAACCGGGCCGGCTTCGCCGCCGACGATGTCCAGCAGCAGCTGGGTGGCGCGCTCCATGGCTTCGCGGGCCAGCTGCGAGTCTACGCCGCGCTCGTAGCGGTGCGAGGCGTCGGTGTGCAGGCCGTAGGAACGGGCTTTACCGGCGACGGAGATCGGCTCGAAGAAGGCGCTTTCAAGGAACAGGTCGCGGGTTTTTTCGGTGTTCACACCGCTGTGCTCGCCACCCATGACGCCGGCAATGGCCAGGGCGCGGGTGTGGTCGGCGATTACCAGGGTGTCGGCGCGCAGGGCAACTTCCTGGCCGTCGAGCAGGACGAGCTTCTCGCCCTCTTCGGCCATGCGTACGCAGATGCCGCCGTTGATTTCTGCCAGGTCGAAGGCGTGCATCGGCTGGCCGAGTTCGAGCATCACGTAGTTGGTGATGTCGACGGCGGCGTCGATGCTGCGCACGTCGCTGCGGCGCAGGCGTTCGACCATCCACAGTGGGGTCGGCTTGCTCAGGTCGACGTTGCGGATGACGCGGCCCAGGTAGCGTGGGCAGGCAGCCGGGGCGCTGACTTCGACCGGGCGCACTTCGTCGTGGGCAGCCGGTACGGCTGGCACCACCGGGCGGGTGACCGGGGTGTCGTACAGGGCGCTGACGTCGCGGGCCAGGCCGGCGATGGACAGGCAGTCGCCGCGGTTGGGGGTGAGGCCGATTTCGATGCTGGCGTCGTCCAGGCTCAGGTACTGGCGAATGTCTTCACCAACCGGGGCGTCGGCAGCCAGTTCCAGCAGGCCGTCGTTCTCTTCGCTGATCTGCAGCTCGGCAGCCGAACACAGCATGCCGAAGGACTCGACGCCGCGCAGCTTGGCCTTCTTGATCTTGAAGTCGCCTGGCAGTTCGGCGCCGATCATGGCGAACGGGATCTTGATGCCTGGGCGGGCGTTAGGGGCGCCGCACACGACCTGGAAGGTTTCCTGGCCGTTGCTTACCTGGCACACGCGCAGCTTGTCGGCGTCCGGGTGTTGTTCGGTGGCGAGGATTTCGCCCACGACGATGCCGCTGAACTGGCCGGCAGCGGGGGTAACGCTGTCGACTTCGAGGCCGGCCATGGACAGGCGGGCGACCAGTTCGTCACGGGAGACTTGCGGGTTTACCCAACCGCGCAACCACTGTTCACTGAATTTCATGCTGTTCTCCTAGAATGTGCGTCGATTGGGCCTAGCGGAATTGGGCAAGGAACCGCAGGTCGTTATCGAAGAACAGGCGCAAATCGTTGACGCCGTAGCGCAGCATGGCCAGGCGCTCGGCGCCCATGCCGAAGGCGAAGCCCTGGAACTCTTCAGGGTCGATGCCGGACATGCGCAGCACGTTCGGGTGCACCATGCCGCAGCCCATCACTTCCAGCCAGCCGGTCTGCTTGCACACGCGGCAGCCTTTGCCGGAACACATCACGCACTGGATGTCGACTTCGGCGGACGGCTCGGTGAAGGGGAAGAACGATGGGCGGAAACGTACCGCCAGTTCTTTTTCGAAGAACACGCGCAGGAATTCTTCGATGGTGCCCTTGAGGTCGGCGAAGTTGATATCGCGATCGATCAGCAGGCCTTCGACCTGGTGGAACATCGGCGAGTGGGTGATATCCGAGTCGCAGCGGTATACGCGGCCCGGGCAGACAATGCGGATTGGCGGCTGGGTGGACTCCATGGTCCGCACCTGCACCGGCGAGGTGTGGGTGCGCAGCAGCATGTTGGCATTGAAGTAGAAGGTGTCGTGCATCGCCCGGGCCGGGTGGTGGCCGGGGATGTTGAGCGCTTCGAAGTTGTGGTAGTCGTCTTCCACCTCTGGGCCTTCGGCAATGCCGTAGCCGATGTGGGTGAAGAACTGCTCGATGCGCTCGAGTGTACGGGTGATCGGGTGCAGGCCACCGGTGGCCTGGCCGCGGCCTGGCAGGGTGACGTCAATGCATTCGGCAGCCAGGCGAGCGCTGAGCTCGGCTTCTTCGAAGGCGGCCTTGCGGGCATTGAGCACAACGGTAACGCGCTCTTTGGCGTCGTTGATCAGCGCGCCGACTTTCGGCCGCTCTTCGGCTGGCAGGTTGCCCAGGGTCTTCATCACCTGGGTCAGCTCGCCTTTCTTGCCGAGATAATTCACCCGGATCTGTTCCAGGGTATTGATGTCTTCAGCGCGCTCCACGGCCTCTAGGGCTTGGGAGACCAACGCATCCAGGTTTTCCATGTACAGACTCCAGATACGAAAATAGGGGAAGAGCTTTGAAGGCTCTTCCCCTATCGATGACGTTCAATGCCCGACGGCGCTAGCGCCGCCGGGTGATTGTCGCGGGTACTTAAGCCAGAACGGCTTTAGCTTTCTCGACAATCGCAGCAAACGCCGCTTTTTCGTTCACTGCCAGATCGGCCAGAACCTTACGGTCGATTTCGATCGAAGCCTTTTTCAGGCCAGCAATCAGACGGCTGTAGGACAGACCGTTGGTGCGGGCACCGGCGTTGATACGAGCGATCCACAGTGCGCGGAACTGACGCTTCTTCTGACGACGGTCACGGTAGGCATATTGACCTGCCTTGATGACAGCCTGCTTGGCAACGCGGAATACGCGCGAGCGTGCACCGTAGTAGCCTTTAGCCAGTTTCAGAATTTTCTTGTGACGCTTACGAGCGATGACGCCACGCTTAACACGAGCCATGAGTAACTTCCTCTATCTAAACCAGAATTAACGTACGCGCAGCATGCGCTCGACTTTTGCCACGTCAGACGGGTGCAGCAGGCTGGCACCGCGCAGTTGACGCTTACGCTTGGTCGACATTTTGGTCAGGATGTGGCTCTTGAAAGCGTGCTTGTGCTTGAAGCCGGAAGCGGTCTTCAGGAAGCGCTTCGCAGCACCGCTCTTGGTTTTCATTTTTGGCATGTTGGAACTCCGCATTCGATAAAATTACACAATAATCATCAGGCCTGCCGTGCCCGGGAGATTACTTCTTCTTTTTGGGGGCGATGACCATCATAAGCTGGCGTCCTTCCATCTTCGGATGCTGCTCAACGGAGCCGTATTCGGCGAGGTCGGCTTCGACCCGCTTCAACAGCTCCATGCCCAGCTCCTGGTGGGCCATCTCACGGCCGCGGAATCTCAGAGAGATCTTGGCCTTGTCCCCATCGGTAAGGAAACGTACCAGGTTGCGTAGTTTTACCTGGTAATCCCCTTCTTCCGTCCCTGGACGAAACTTGATTTCTTTGATCTGGATCTGCTTCTGGTTTTTCTTGGCTTCGTTGGCCTGCTTCTTCTTCTCGAAGAGGTGCTTGCCGTAGTCCATCACCTTGCAGACGGGCGGTTGCGCGTCGGCGGAGATTTCCACCAGATCCAGCTTCGCTTCATCAGCGATACGAAGCGCTTCATCAATCGAGACGATGCCAATCTGCTCGCCGTCAGCGCCAATTAACCGAACCTCGCGTGCCGAGATATTCTCGTTGATCGGGGCTTTCGGTGCAGTTCGTTTATCGTTTCTCATTTCACGCTTAATAGTCATTACTCCGATTCTAGGCGACCGCGCTGGGCAACAGCGCTGTTGAGCAGCTGCGTGAATTCAGCCACCGGCATGGAGCCGAGGTCTTTGCCTTCACGGGTGCGTACGGCGACGGTCTGCGTTTCGACTTCGCGATCCCCTATAACCAAAAGGTACGGGACCTTGAGCAAAGTATGCTCGCGGATTTTAAAGCCGATCTTCTCATTTCTCAAGTCCGACTTGGCACGGAAACCGCTACCATTCAGGGTATTTTCCACCTCGAGGGCGAAATCGGCCTGCTTGTCGGTGATGTTCATGATCACGGCCTGGGTGGGTGCCAGCCAGGCCGGGAACACGCCAGCGTAGTGCTCGATCAGCATGCCGATGAAGCGCTCGAACGAACCGAGGATGGCGCGGTGCAGCATGACCGGGCGAACTCGGCTGTTATCTTCGGCGATATAGCTGGCATCCAGGCGTTCCGGCAGGTTCGGGTCGTACTGCAGGGTACCGCACTGCCAGTTACGGCCGAGGCAGTCGCGCAGGGTGAACTCGATCTTCGGGCCGTAGAAGGCGCCCTCGCCCGGCTGGTATTCCCACTCCAGGCCCGATTCGTTCAAGGCGTCGGCCAGTGCGCCTTCGGCACGGTCCCACAGCTCTTCGGAACCCACGCGCTTGGCCGGGCGGGTCGACAGCTTCATGGCGATGTCGGTGAAGCCGAAGTCCTTGTACACGTCCAGGGTCAGCTTGATGAAGTCGGCGGCTTCTTTCTTCACCTGTTCTTCGGTGCAGAAGATGTGCGCGTCGTCCTGCACGAAGCCACGCACGCGCATGATGCCGTGCAGGGCGCCGGACGGCTCGTTACGGTGGCAGGCACCGAACTCGGCCAGGCGCAGCGGCAGGTCGCGGTAGCTCTTCAGGCCCTGGTTGAACACTTGCACGTGGCACGGGCAGTTCATCGGCTTGACCGCGTAGTCACGGCTTTCCGACGAAGTGGTGAACATGTTCTCGGCGTAGTTGGACCAGTGGCCGGAACGCTCCCAGAGAATGCGGTCGACAACCTGCGGGGTCTTGATTTCCTGGTAGCCGTTGACGCGCTGGACCTGGCGCATGTACTGCTCGAGTACCTGGTACACGGTCCAGCCGTTGGCGTGCCAGAACACCATGCCCGGGGCTTCTTCCTGCAGGTGGAACAGGTCGAGCTGCTTGCCGATCTTGCGGTGGTCGCGTTTTTCGGCTTCTTCGATGCGCTGGATGTACGCAGCCAGCTGCTTCTTGTCGGCCCAGGCGGTGCCGTACACGCGTTGCAGCTGCTCGTTCTTGGCATCGCCGCGCCAGTAGGCGCCGGACAGCTTGGTCAGCTTGAATGCCTTGAGGAAGCGGGTGTTCGGCACGTGCGGGCCGCGGCACATGTCGACGTATTCTTCGTGGTAGTACAGGCCCATGGCCTGCTCGTCCGGCATGTCTTCGACCAGGCGCAGCTTGTAGTCTTCGCCACGGGCCTTGAACACATCGATGACTTCGGCGCGCGGGGTCACCTTCTTGATGACGTCGTAGTCCTTGTCGATCAGCTCCATCATGCGCTTTTCGATGGCGGCCATGTCTTCAGGGGTGAAGGGGCGCTCGTAGGCGATGTCGTAGTAGAAGCCTTCGTCGATGACCGGGCCGATCACCATCTTGGCGGTCGGGTACAGCTGCTTCACCGCGTGGCCGACCAGGTGGGCGCACGAGTGACGGATGATCTCCAGTCCCTCTTCATCTTTAGGGGTGATGATCTGCAGGGTGGCGTCGTTGCTGATCAGGTCGCAGGCATCGACCAGTTTGCCGTCGACCTTGCCGGCCACGGTGGCCTTGGCCAGGCCGGCGCCGATGGAAGCGGCGACTTCGGCTACGGATACGGCATGATCGAACGAACGTTGACTGCCATCGGGAAGAGTAATAACGGGCATGGCGCCTCCTCTCCTAGTGGTGACCCCTACCAAAGGTCACGTGGGTTGGGATGAGCCAGTACAAGATCCGACCTGCCTTCCCGCAACGGGAAGCCTGCCTCACAGTGGCAGAAGCCTTTCGGCTTGCCAGGGACGAACCAGAGTGACTGGAAAGAAAAAAGATAGCTGCAGGCTGCAAGTTGTCAGCTGCAAGCCGGGCATGCTAGCACGCGGGTTGCATGCCAGGCAGAAATATTTGGAAATTACGCCGCAGCGGTGAACTAACGCGGAAAAATTCCTATCAGACCTTGGGAAGCAACCTACTCTTGATGAGACCTTAACCCAAGGAGTAACTGGTTATGCGAGTTCCGTCTCTTCTGGCCCTGGCGGCCGCTGGGGCCCTGCTGCTGCCCATGGCTGCGAACGCCGGCAACTTCCCGGCCGGGAAGGAAGCCGCCTACATGAGCCAGTGCACGCAAGTGGCTCAAGGCCAAGGCGTTGACGCTGCGACCGCGAAAAAACACTGCGACTGTGGCGCGCAAACCATCAAAAAGAATTTCACCGACGCGGAGATTGCCGACCTCGACAGCAACGATGGCGTGGACGCCAAGCTGATGCAGAAGGCCCAGACGGTCGTGAAACAGGCCTGCGCACCGAAGAGCTGAAACCTTAAAGCCAGAGCAGACCAGCCATTCTTTGAGCTGGATCAATATCCTGCGAAGGTAAAAGGCGCTAGATGCGCAGAATTAGACTATGATGTGTTCCGTGCTCCGTAGCCTCGGCCGCATTGCACCACTGAAAAAACTAAATGTTCTGGAGATTCACCCATGTCCAATCGCCAACAAGGCACCGTCAAATGGTTCAATGATGAGAAAGGCTACGGCTTCATCACCCCAGCAGGCGGCGGCGACGACCTGTTCGTTCACTTCAAGGCCATCGAATCTGACGGCTTCAAGAGCCTGAAAGAAGGCCAGACTGTTTCCTTCGTCGCCGAGCGCGGCCAGAAGGGCATGCAGGCTGCACAGGTTCGTCCGGAGTAATTCGGATAGCTGTAAAAAAACCCGCCCTTGTGGCGGGTTTTTTTATGGCCGTTTGCCAGGCTGCACGCGCTCGTTTTTTTTGTAGGAGCGGCCTTGTGTCGCGACGGGGCGCGTAGCGGCCCCAGGGTTTCAGCTTTGCAGCATCAATGGCCGGGGCCGCTTTGCGCCCCTATCGCGACACAAGGCCGCTCCTACAGGGACCGCGTCAAAGCTTGCCAGGGCCGCACCCTCGCTTTCTTGTAGGAGCGGCCTTGTGTCGCGACGGGGCGCGTAGCGACCCCAGGGTTTCAGCTTCGCAGCATCAATGGCCGGGGCCGCTTTGCGGCCCTTTCGCGACACAAGGCCGCTCCCACAAGGACCGCGTATCAGCCGCAGTTGACGCGAACTACCTTGCCCTGCTCGTCCACGTTCAGGTTCAAGCGCTCGGAGCGGTACTCGAGGGTAACCACGTCGTGCGGCTTGAGAATGCGGGCCATCTGCGAGCCACTGGCCTTGCGCGCCTGCTCCAGCAGCTCGGCGCTGGCGGGCTTGCCAATGGCGAAATCGGCGCCGCTGGCTTCGCAGCGGCCGTCGTTGCCTGCCGGCGTGGCTGGCGCAGCGCCACCAGCAGAATTGCCACCAGTGCTGCAACCAGCCAGGACAGCAGCCACCGCCAGGGTTGCCAGGTAAGCACGGGTACGGAACATGAAGCCTCCTAAATCGGTCCGGGAACTGTCTGATCCGACAGCTCCGCTCATCTTTTGTTGCAAAACCGGTCAAGTCTGCCTGAACTCTCCAGCCGAGGCGAAAACGCAATCGTGACCGGATTTTGCACAACCTGCTGCGTTTGCCATATGCTTAAGCCGCAAGGTCACTGACGCAAAGTCATGATTTAGTGCAAGAAGTGGAGCGCACCCCGCCTCCATCGAACACCAGGGTCAGGTGTTCGCCCCTTCGTCCCGGGCCCCAAGCGAGAGCCTTTCATGAGCAGCCACAGCATCGAAGCCGATATCAAGGTCAAATGGGCCGAAGGCCAGAGCGCGTACAGCCCTGGCACGCCGGAGGAGTTGCTGCTGATTGCCATCGACCTGCTGGTGCGCGATCGCGGCGCCGAGGCGGCACGCAGCTTCTTCGACCAGGTGTTCGAGCGCTACGCGCCGCACACGGCTATTCCAATCGCGCCAAACGGGCGCTGAGCAGGTCGAACAGGCCCTGGGCATCGCCCTCCTCCACCCACATCACGTTGGCAGGCTGCTTGAGCACGCCGTACCAGTCGGCAAGGGTCTGGCCGAAGCTGGGGCCTTCGCGGCTGTCGATGCTCATATGGATGCGCCGGCCGCTGAACAGCTCGGGCTTGAGCAGGTAGGCGATGACGCTGGCGTCGTGCACCGGGCCGCCGGGCATGCCGTACAGGTCCATGTCGTGGGTGATGTAGGCGTTGAGGATATCCACCACCCGTTTGCTGGCCTGGTTGTTCACCGCCGCCAGTTGCTTGAGGCGGGCGTCGCTGGTCAGCAGCTTGTGGGTGACGTCCAGCGGCAGGTAGGTCAGTTGCACGCCGCTGGCCAGCACCACTTCGGCGGCATGTGGGTCGGCATAGAGGTTGAATTCCGCCGCCGGGGTGATGTTGCCGCCGTTGAAATGGGCACCGCCCATGACCACCACCTGCTTGATGCCTTTGGCGATGACCGGGCGCTGGATCAGCGCCAGGGCCAAGTTGGTTTGTGGGCCGAGCATGGCGATGGTGATGCTGTGGGGCTTGGCGGCGCCCAGGGTGTCGACCAGGTATTGCACGGCATTGCCCTGGGCCAGCGGCGCTTTCGGTTCGTGGACCTGGATGCCGGTGAGGCCTTCTTCGCCGTGCACGTCGGCGGCGTAGATCGGCTTGCGCACCAGCGGGCGAGCGGCGCCGGCATACACCGGGATGTCTTCGCGGCCGGCCCATTCGCGGGCCAGGCGGGCGTTGCGCGAGGTTTTTTCCAGGCGCACGTTGCCGGCCACGGTGGTGATGGCGCGGATGTTGAGTTCGTCGGGCGAGGCCATGGCCAGGAACAGCGCGACCACGTCGTCGGCGCCGGGGTCGGTGTCGATGATCAGGTCGATGGGGGCGGCCTGGAGGGTGGTGGCTGCGGCCATGAGGGCGATTCCTTGTAGCAGGGGTTTGAGCATGGGTGGCACTCCTGTTGCCAGAGCATAATTATTCAGGCAAACCGCAATCCCCCTGTGGGAGCGGGCGTGCCCGCGAAGAATCCAACTCGGTGTATGGCACCGGCGTTGCCGGTGTTCGCGGGCATGCCCGCTCCCACAGGGGTTCTGCGTTGACCAAAACGACGAGCTAGAAGGTCACGCCGGAAATCAGCGCGATGTTGCTGTAGGGCTGGCACTCGCCAGTGCGCACTACCGCACGGGCACTGCGTGACAATTCCTTGAAATCTTCATGGCTCAGCCATTCGCGCTTGCCCAGCTTGCCCTTCAGCCGCTCGATCTCGACCAGCGCCGGCGGCACCACTTTCTGCATCTCTTCGGCCAGCACGTGGCGCTCTACCTGCAATTCGCTCAGCACAACCCGCAACACGCTGGCGAAATCCGGTAGGCCGGGCGTGACGGCCAGGTCGATCAGTTCGACACCCGGCGGCACCGGCAGCCCGGCATCGCCGATCACCAGGATGTCACCATGCCCCATGCCGGCGATGGTCCGCGACAGGGCGACGTTCAGCAGTGGGGTTTTCTTCATGGCGCAAGCTCCGCCAGGTAGGGAATCGACGGCTGGGCGCCGGCGCGGGTAACCGACAGGGCCGCGGCGCGCTGGCCGAAGGCGATGGCTTCGCCCTCCTCCAGGCCGCGCACCAGGCCAGCGGCAAAGCCGCCAATAAAGGTATCGCCGGCTGCCGTGGTGTCCAGCGGCTGCACCACCGGCGCGGGGAAGTGCTGGTGGCCCTGAGGGGTGACCAGCAAGGCCCCTTGCGCGCCCAGGGTGATGATCACTTTGCCCGCGCCCAGTTGCAGCAAGCGCTCGCCAGCGCGCCGGGCACTGTCCAGATCAGCCACCGCCACGCCGGTCAGGGCTTCGGCCTCGCTTTCGTTGGGCGTCAGGTAGTCGATGTGGGCGAACCAGTCCGCCGGCAAGGGGCCGGTCGCCGGCGCCGGGTTCAGGATCACCCGCTTGCCCAGTTCACGCCCCCTGGCCAGGGTCCAGGCCACGGTGTCGGCTGGTACTTCCAGCTGGCAGATGATCACCTCGGCCGCCTGCAGCAGCGCATCGAACCGCTGCACCGACTGCGGCGTCAGCAGGCCGTTGCCACCGGGGATGATGACGATGCAGTTCTGGCTGGCGGCATCCACGGTGATCAGCGCCACACCGCTGGACACGCCCTGGCAGGTGCTGACGCCCTGGCAGTCGATGCCTTCCACATACAAGGCCCGGTGCAGTTGCCGGCCATAATCATCGTCGCCAACGTTGCCGATCATCGCCACGCTGCCGCCCAGGCGCGCCACGGCCACCGCCTGGTTGGCCCCCTTGCCGCCCGGCACGGTGGAAAAGCTTTCGCCGGGGAGTGTTTCGCCGGCCCGGGGCAGGCGCTGGGCGCGGGCCACCAGGTCCATGTTGAGGCTACCGACTACCACGACCTTGGCACTCATGACATTTCCTTAGCGTTAGCGGTAATCGTTGAACAGGTCCGGGCGCGGCCCGGTGGACTCGCGCAGCACGATGCGCGGGGCGACGATGCGTTGCTCCGCCGCGCCCTGGCGGGGTGTGCCGATACGCGCCAGCAACAGCGACGCGGCGCTCTCGCCCAACTCGCGGATCGACTGGCCCACCGTGGTCAACGGTGGGTACACATAGCGGCTGAGTTCGATGTCGTCGAAGCCGATCACCGACAGCTCGCCAGGCACGTTGATATTGCGTTCGGCCGCGGCACGCAGCACGCCGAAGCCGATCATGTCGTTGCCGGCGAAGATCGCCGTGGGCCGCTTGCCCTCCAGCAACCGGGTTGCCACCGCATGGCCCCCCGGGCTGGTGAAGTCGCAGTGCAGCACGCGGTCGCCCAGCACCGCTGCGCCGGCCTCGGCCATGGCGCGACGGAAGCCGCTCAGGCGCAGCTGGGTGACCCCGGTCTCGGCGGGGCCGCCGATGTAGGCGATGTCGCGGTGGCCAAGCTCCAGCAGGTGACGGGTGGCCAGGTAGGCGCCCTGTTCGTGGTCGATGCGCACCAGGTCGGCATCGACGCCGTCCAATTCGCGGTCGACGATCACCATTGGCGTGCGCACGCCAGTCAGGCTTTGCAGCAGGTCGCTGTCCTGGCCTACCGAAGCCACCACCAGTCCGTCGATGCGTTTTTCCAGCAGTACACGCAGATAGCTGCGCTGCTTTTGCGGGTTGTCGTCGGAGTTGCACAGGATCACGCAGTAGCCGTTGCGTTCGCAGGCGTCTTCGATACCCCGCGCCAGTTCGGCGAAGTACGGGTTGACGCTGTTGGGCACCAGCAAGCCGATGGTGGCCGTGCTGCGCGCCTTCAGCGAGCGGGCCACGGCGCTGGGCACGTAGTCGAGCTCGGCGATGGCGGCTTCGACTTTCAGCCGCACCTGCTCGCTGACCGGCCGGGTCTTGTTCAACACATGGGACACGGTGGTGTAGGAAATACCCGCCAGTGCCGCGACGTCTTTGATGGTTGCCATGTTTTCAGTTCCGCCGGCCTGCACGCCGGCTACGGTAAGTGTCGAGCACCACGGCGATGACGATCACCGCCCCGGTGATGATGCGTTTGGTCGGTTCGCTGGCACCGATCTGCGCCAGCCCTGCAGCCAGCACCGAAATGATCAGCACGCCAAAGAAAGTGCTGATGACCGAGCCACGCCCGCCCATCAGGCTGGTGCCGCCAATCACCACGGCGGCGATTACCTGCAGCTCCAGGCCGGAGCCGGCATTGGGGTCTGCCGCTTCCAGGCGCGAGATCTGGAACAGCGCGGCCAGGCCGGCAAGCAGGCCCATCAGGGCGAACACCAGCACCTTGTACGGGCGCGGGTCGATGCCGGCCAGGCGCACGGCCTCTTCGTTGGTGCCGATGCCGATCAGATAGCGACCGAACACCGTGCGGGTCAGCACCAGCTGGGCCAGCACGATCACCAGCAAGGCAATGATGAACGCCGGCGAGATGCCGAATGCAATGGGGTTGGAGAACCAGGCATAGGCATCGCCGATATAGGCGGTGCGCGAGTCGGTGAACTGGTAGGCCAGGCCGCGGGCCATTTCCAGCACCCCGAGCGAAACGATGAACGACGGAATGCGCCAGGCCACGGTGACGCCGCCGGTGATGCTGCCAGCCAGCGCGGCCACGGCCATGCCCAGCAGGGCCGAAGGCAGCACGCCCCAACCCCAGCCGAGGATCGCCACGCTGACCGTGGAGGCCGCCAGCGCCAGCACCGAGCCCACCGACAGGTCGATGCCGCCGATGATCAGCACGAAGGTCATGCCCACCGCCAGCACCATCAGGTCGGGGATCTGGTTGGCCAGGGTACTGAAGGTGTTGTACGACCAGAAGTGGCTGCTGAGAAACGAGAACAGCACGATCATCGCCAGCAAGGCGCCGGCCAGGCCCAGATAGGTACCCAGGCCAAGATAGGTGCCACTGCGGCGCACCGGTGCGGCGCCTTGGCTGTCGAGCGGGGTGGTTTTCATGCATCCATCCTGGGAGCTGCGTCATGCAGCAGTGCGTCACGTTTCTGATAACCGGCAAAGGCCGCGGCCAGCAGCTGGTCCTGGCTCCAATGGTCACGCTCGAAGGTGTCGATCAGGCGACCGGCCGACAGAACGGCGATGCGGTCGCAGATCAGCATCAGCTCGCGCAGGTCGCTGGACACCACCACCAGGGCCTTGCCCTGGCGCGCCAGCTCGGCCAGCAGGCCATAGATGTCGAACTTGGCGCCGACGTCGATGCCACGGGTGGGCTCGTCGAACAGCAGCACCTGGCAATCGCGCTCCAGCCAGCGGCCGATCACCACCTTCTGCTGGTTGCCGCCAGACAGCTCGCCCACCACTTGCTGCGGGCCGGCACTGCGAATGCGCATGGCCTTGATCTGGCGCTCGGCCAAGGCCGCTTCGGCTTCGCCATCGAGCACCCCGGCCCGTGATACCGCGCCGAGGTTGCCCAGGGCGATATTGGCGCTGATCGACTGCGTCAGCAGCAGGCCCTCGCCTTTGCGGTCTTCGGTGATCAGCGCGATACCGGCCTGCACCGCAGCCTTGGGCGAGTCGATGGTGACCACCTGCGGTGGCTGGCCGAGGGCAATGCTGCCGCTGTCGGCACGGTCGGCGCCGTAGATCAGGCGCAACAGTTCGGTACGGCCGGCACCGATCAGGCCGGAGATGCCGAAGATCTCCCCTGCCCTGACCTCGAACGACACTTCACGCACCTTGTCGGCACGGCTGAGCTTGTCGACCTTGAGCAGCGGCGCGCCGATCTGCCTGCGGCCCAGGTCGATATGCTCGCCCAGCTCGCGGCCGACCATCAGGTTGACCAGTTCGGCGCTGCTGTAGCGCTGTATCGGCTCGTCGCACACCAGTTTGCCGTCGCGTAGCACGACGATGCGCTGGGCCACGCGCTGCAGTTCTTCCAGGCGATGGGAGATGTAGACGATGGCCACGCCACGTTGGCGCAGGCGCTCGATCTGGGTGAACAGCAGCTCCACCTCGCGCGCGGTGAGCATGGCGGTGGGTTCATCGAAGATCAGCACATGGCAATCGCCGATCAGGTTGCGGGCGATCTCGACCATCTGCTGGTGGCCGATGCCCAGCTCGCCGACCGGGGTGTCCGGGTCGATGGCGTCGAGGCCGACCTGGGCCATGGCGGCCGTGGCCAGTTGGCGCAGGCGCTTTTGGCTGATCCAGCCAAAGCGGCCGGGCAGGTTGTCGAGGAACAGGTTTTCCGCCACGGTCAGCGTGGGCAGCAGGTTCAGCTCCTGCATGACCATGCGCACGCCGAGGCGCTCGGCCTCGCTGCGGCTGCCAGGCGCGTAGGCCTGGCCGCGGTAGTGCATGTGCCCGGTGGTGGGGGTTTCCAGGCCACTGATGAGCTTGGACAGGGTGCTCTTGCCGGCGCCGTTCTCACCGGTCAGCGCCAGCACTTCGCCGGCCCGCAGGTTCAGGCTGACCTCGCCGAGCACGGGCTGGGCGTAGGTCTTGCCCAGGCCGCTGGCGGCGAGCACCACTTCATTGGCCGATGCAGGCATGGCCGTTTCTCCTGCCAGCGATCAGGGCTTGGTGATGAGTTGGACCGGGGTCTGGATGACGTTGTCGGCATCCACGTCAGGCTTCTCGCCCTTGACCATTTTCAGCGCCGCCTGGATGCCGTACACCGCCTGCTGGCTGGCCGCCTGGTCGAGTGTGGCGAGCACACGGCCATCGGCGAGCATCGGCTTGATGGCGTTGATGTTGTCGTAGCCCACCACTTGCACCTGGCCGGCTTTGCCAGCAGCACGCACGGCCGACACGGCGCCCAGGGCCATGCTGTCGTTACCGGCCAGCAGGGCTTTCAGGTCGGGGTATTCGTTGAGCATGGAGGCGGCGACGGCGTTGCCTTTGTCGATTTCCCAATTGCCGCTCTGCACCGAGACGATCTTGATCTGCGCGGCCTCCATGGCGTCCTTGAAGCCGGCGGTACGCTGCTGGGCGTTGGTGGTGGTCGGCACGCCTTCGATGATGCCGACCTGGTCGCCGGCCTTGAGCTTCTCGTTGGCCAGGTAGTCGCCGACCAGGCGCGCGCCCTTGCGGTTGTCGGGGCCCACGAAGGGTACGCTGATGCCTTTGCTCTTGAGCAGTTCAGGGTCCAGGCGGTTGTCGATGTTGATCACCACCACGCCTTGGTCCATGGCCTTCTTCACCGCCGATACCAGCGCCTTGGAGTCGGCCGGGGCAATGACCAGGGCCTTGGCGCCCGCGTTGACCATCTGCTCGACGATGCGGATCTGCTCGCCGGTGTCGGTCTCGTTCTTGATGCCGTTGGCGATCAGCTCGAATTCATCGGCGTGGGCTTTCTGGTAGTCCTTGGCGCCGTCTTCCATGGTGCGGAAGAACTCGTTGGCCAGCGACTTCATGACCAGGGCGACCTTGGGCTTGTCTTCGGCGTGGGCGGCCGAAAACGGCAGGGCCAGGGACAGCGAGGAAATGACCGCGAGGGCCAGCAGACGACCGGGGAACGGCAGTTTCATGGACGATGACTCCGGATCTTGTGTTTTTTGTCGGATCGCAAACGTTTGCGTTGCCTAACTATGGAAACAGGACCGGGGTTTGTCAAATCCGTTTGGCTGTGGGAGGTCAAGTCGAGCCTGGGGCAGTTTATCCGGATTTTTTCCGAAAAGCCGAACGTCTTTTCCTACGTTTGTTCGGAATCTCGAATGACACACCCCCGCATGTGGGAGCGGCCTTGTGTCGCGAAAGGGCCGCAAGGCGGCCCCGGCAATGTGTGTTGTTGCGCCGGGATCCGGGGCCGCTGCGCGCCCCTTTCGCGACACAAGGCCGCTCCCACAAGGCCCGTGCGCACAACTGGTACGAAACCTGCCTTGCACCCTGTGCGACAAAACAACCATCTCATTAGGAAGAGAGAGAACAATAACGATGAATGCCGCACTGAAAACCTTCGCCCCCAGCGCACTCGCCCTGCTGCTGGTGCTGCCAACCACCGTTTCGGCCAAAGAAGCCGAAACCCAGCAGAAGCTGGCCAACGTGGTCATTCTCGCCACCGGCGGCACCATTGCCGGTGCTGGCGCCAGCGCCGCCAACAGCGCCACCTACCAGGCCGCCAAGGTGGGTGTCGACAAGCTGATCGCCGGCGTACCGGAACTGGCCAACCTGGCCAACGTGCGCGGCGAGCAGGTCATGCAGATCGCCTCTGAGAGCATCTCCAACGACGACCTGCTCAAGTTGGGCAAACGCGTTGCCGAACTTGCCGAAAGCAAGGACGTGGACGGTATCGTCATCACCCACGGCACCGACACCCTGGAAGAAACCGCCTACTTCCTCAACCTGGTGGAAAAGACCGACAAGCCGATCGTGGTCGTCGGTTCGATGCGCCCGGGCACCGCCATGTCCGCTGACGGCATGCTCAACCTGTACAACGCCGTGGCCGTGGCCAGCGACAAGCAGTCGCGCGGCAAGGGCGTGCTGGTGACCATGAATGACGAGATCCAGTCCGGCCGCGATGTGAGCAAGGCGCTCAACATCAAGACCGAAGCCTTCAAGAGCGCCTGGGGCCCGATGGGCATGGTGGTGGAAGGCAAGTCCTACTGGTTCCGCCTGCCGGCCAAGCGCCACACGGTCAACTCCGAGTTCGACATCAAGCAGATCAGCAGCCTGCCGCAGGTGGACATCGCCTATGGCTATGGCAACGTCACCGACACCGCCTACAAGGCGCTGGCGCAGAATGGGGCCAAGGCACTGATCCATGCCGGTACCGGCAACGGTTCGGTGTCGTCGCGGGTAGTGCCGGCGCTGCAGGAACTGCGCAAGAACGGCGTGCAGATCATTCGCTCGTCGCACGTCAACCAAGGTGGTTTCGTGCTGCGCAATGCCGAACAGCCGGATGACAAGAACGACTGGGTCGTGGCCCATGACCTGAACCCGCAAAAGGCGCGGATCCTGGCGATGGTGGCGATGACCAAGACCCAGGACAGCAAGGAGCTGCAGCGGATCTTCTGGGAGTACTGATCACTAGTACCCCCTGAAATGCAAACAGCCCCGCTGCGTGGGCGGGGCCGTTTGCTGTCAGCTAGCCGAAGGCCTCAGTGGCTGGTCGGCATCGCGAACTCCGCCCCCTTGGCAATCGCCTGCGGCCAGCGCTGCATGATGCTTTTCTGCTTGGTGTAGAAGCGCACCCCTTCCTCACCGTAGGCATGCATGTCGCCGAACAGGCTCTTCTTCCAGCCACCAAAGCCATGCCAGGCCATCGGCACCGGGATCGGTACGTTGATACCGACCATGCCCACCTGGATACGGCGGCCGAACTCGCGGGCGATGTGGCCGTCGCGGGTGTACAGGCTCACGCCATTGCCAAACTCGTGGGCGTTGATCAGGTCGACCGCTTCGGCAAAGTCCTTCACCCGCAGGCAGGCCAGTACCGGGCCGAAGATCTCTTCCTTGTAGATGCGCATGTCCGGGGTGACGTTGTCGAACAGCGTGCCGCCCAGCCAGAAACCGTCACCACAACCTTCGCCAGCCGCCTGGCCGTTGAAGTTGCGGCCATCGACCAGCAGCTTCGCGCCCTCCTTCACGCCTTGCTCGATGTAGCCGGTGATGCGCTCCAGCGCCGCGCGGGTGACGATCGGGCCCATCTCGGCTTCGAGGTTGGTACCGTTCAGCACTTTCAGCTCGCGGGTACGCTCGATCAGCTTGGGCATGACCTTCTCGGCAGTATCGTCACCGACAAACACCGCCACGCTGATCGCCATGCAACGCTCGCCAGCCGAGCCATAGGCGGCACCGATCAGCGCATCGACCACCTGATCGATGTCGGCGTCGGGCATCACCACCAGGTGGTTCTTAGCCCCGCCCAGGGCCTGCACGCGCTTGCCGTGGCGGGCACCGGTTTCGTAGATGTGGTTGGCGATCGGCGTGGAGCCGACGAACGACACCGCCTGCACATCCGGGTGCTCGATCAGCGCGTTGACCGCGTCCTTGTCGCCCTGCACCACGTTGAACACGCCGTCCGGCAGGCCGGCCTGCTTCAGCAGCTCGGCGATGAACAGGCTCGGGCTCGGGTCCAGCGGGCTGGGCTTGAGCACGAAGGTGTTGCCGGTGGCCAGGGCGACCGGGAACATCCACATCGGCACCATCACCGGGAAGTTGAACGGGGTGATGCCGGTGACCACGCCCAGCGGCTGGCGCAGGGTCCAGTTGTCGATGTTGGTGCTGACCTGGTCGGTGAAGTCGGTTTTCAGCAGCTGCGGTGCGCCGCAGGCAAACTCGACGATCTCGATGCCGCGCATCACCTCGCCCTGGGCATCGGTGAACACCTTGCCGTGCTCGGCGGTAATCATGCGGGCCAGGTCGTCGCGGTGCTCGTTGAGCAACGCCAGGAACTTGTTCAGCACCCGCGAACGGCGCAGTGGCGAGAGGTTGCTCCAGGCCGGGAAAGCGGCCTTGGCCGACGCGACAGCGGCGTCCACGTCCTTTTGCGCAGACAGCTGCACCTGGCCGGTGACCACGCCGGTGGCCGGGTTGTAGACCGGCAGTTGCTGGCCGCTGGTGGTCTCGGCCTGAGCGCCGGAGATCCAGTTCATGATGGTTTGGGTCATTGTATTTTTCCCGTAATTCATTGGTAGAGCGCCTGCCCCTGTGGGAGCGGGCGTGCCCGCGAATCAGGCACCGCGGTGGATGGCACGGGCTTCGCCCGTGTTCGCGGGCAAGCCCGCTCCCACAGGGATCGCGCCAGCTTTCAAATGCCGAGCAAGGTACAAAGGGCCAGTGTTGCGTCAGTAGATGGCATAGACCTTGCGCACGGTTTCCAGCACGTCCCAGCGGCCGGTCCAGCCTGGCGGCAGGATGATCAGGTCGCCGCCGGTCACTTCCACCACCTCCCGGGTGCTGTCGTCGGTGAGCAGCGCCTTGCCGGAGATGATGTAGGTGAACTCGGTGTCAGGGCGGTCGACCACCGGCCAGCCACCCGGCTGGCACTCCCACACACCAAGGTTGCCGACCGCTTCCGGGGCCTGCTTGCTGATGGCGATCTGCGGGTCCCCCTTGTCGGCGCCGGCACGCTGACCGGCAGGGTTCAGTGGCAGTGCCTTGATATCGGCGTGCTTGATGATGGTGAACGAAGGCATGGGGTTTCTCCTTGTCAATGGGCGCCGGTGAGCTTTTCCAGCAGCATCGCGGTACGTGAAGGTTTGTGGGTGTAGCGCTCCTCCAGATCACTGAGCGACGCGGCAGCCAGGCCGCTGTTGATGCCGAACCAGCGCAGCGGTTCTGGCTCCCAGGATGGCGAGCGGTGGTTGACCAGGGGCAGCGTGTTGATGTCTTCATCACGCTCGAGAATCAGGTTGCGCAGAATGCGCCCGGCCAGGTTGCTGGTGGCCACGCCATCACCGACGTAGTTGCCGGCCCAGGCCATGCGCTGGTTGCGGTCGATACTGACGGTCGGGCACCAGTCGCGGGAAACACCCAGCGCGCCACCCCAGCGGTGGGTGATGCGGGCGTCGCGCAGGGCCGGGAAGAATTCGAGCAGGGTGTCGTGGATCTTGCCGTGGATACTGTCCACCAGGTCGGCCTGCTCAGGCATGCTCGAGCCCCATTTGTAGGGCGCGCCCCGGCCACCGAACACCAGCCGGCCTTCTGCGGTGACCTGGCCGTATACGCGCAGGTGGCGCATGTCGTTGAACGCCAGGCGGTGGTCGAGGTTTAGCCGGGCCAGCAGCTCTCGTGGCAACGGCTCGGTGGCCAGCACCAGCGAATACAGCGGGATGACGAAACGCGACTTGCCCGGCTGTTGCGAAGTGAATGCCTCGGTGGCCCGCACCGTCATGCCGGCACGTACCGAACCATGTTCGGTGTGCACCACGCCCGGGGCCATCTGGGTGACCGCCGACTGCTCGTAAATTGTCGCGCCCAGGCTTTCGACCAGCTTGGCCAGGCCACGCACCAGCTTGCCGGGGTGGATGAGCGCGCAGTGTTCGGTGTAGAGGCCGCCAAGGGTGCCTTGGGCACCGGTCCGGGCCTGGGCTTCGGCAGCCTCCAGCACTTGCCACTGGTCAGGCAGCCCGAAGCGCGCCGAGGACTCCACGGCCGCACGCGCCCGCGCCATCTGCGGGGCGCTGCGGGCCAGGGAGAGGAAGCCCTGTTTGGCATAGTCGGCATCGATCTCTTCCAGCGCCAGCACCCGGCCGATCTCGTCGACCGTTGCGTTCATCGCAGCCTGCAGGTGCAAGGCCGCAGGGTGGGAATACAGTTGCTCCACCCGGTGCAGGGAAATCGGGAAGATCGCCGAGGCCCAACCGCCGTTGCGGCCTGAGGCGCCGAAGCCGACGGCGTTCTTTTCCAGCAGCACCACGCGCAGCGACGGGTCGCTCTTGAGCAGGTAGTAGGCGGTCCACAACCCCGTGTACCCGGCACCGACGATCACCACATCGGCATCGGCCACGCCGTCCAGCCGGGCCCGTGGCGCGCTCGGGGCAAACCATAGCGGTTTGTTGGGTAACAGGGACAAATCGGATTTCGCTGACATGCTGGTGGCTTCCCGTTGGCGTTTGCGACTGGTGTAGAGGGCTTCGTCTTGTCAGTAGTGACCAGTGCGTGTTGGCCTGAGGTTATGCGGGGTTGGCGGGGGGTGGTATCGACCATTTTCAATAGACGGAGCCATCAGCCATACAAATGTATGAATGATCATCAGCATTTGCAGTTGCGCGATACCTGTGGGAGCGGGCATGCCCGCGAAGCATGCGACGCGGTGTATGGCACCGGCTTCGCCGGTGTTCGCGGGCACGCCCGCTCCCACAGGGTCTCCCGCATCAGAACCCTACGATGAGAAGCCTGTGGAATACCCTGGATAACGCTGCGCACGGATCGGCCCAGGCTTGAGCACAGTTTTCGCCTGACAAGCTGTTGCGAAATTACTTACAGTGAAATACTGTATGTGCATACAGCAAAAACAAGGAAACACTTGTGTCCAGCACCGCCTCCGCCACCCCGAGCAGCTATGAACAACTGGGTATGCGCATCCAGAAGATCATCAACAGCCCCACGGCCCAGCGCAGCCGCGCGGCGCTGATCTTTCGCCTGGAACAGGAAGCCCCGGAAGACTGGGAAACCCTGCTCGAGGAAATCGCCGAAAACGATAACGTCACCCTCGCCCACCGCGACGATGGCGGTGTGCAGATTTTCTGGACCGTGCCGAAGGAAGACTGACCGCGTATTCAACCTCAGGCCAACGCCTGCAGGTAGGCGCTGGCTTCGCGGTAACGCGCCAGCCGCGCCAGGTCGGTGGGGCCTGGGCAGGGGATGCGCGAAAGGTCGCTGTTGTCGGCCAGGTCGGCCAGCTTGACGGTGCGCGCCAGCGGGTCACCGCCCAGGCGCACCACGAAGTCCTGGTAGGCCTCGCCCTCACGGCGGCTGAGCGCCAGCAAGGCGGCAAGGATTTTCAGCGCGAAACCCTCGCGCGCCAGGTCGGACAGGGTCAGCGGGGTGTCTTCGATCACATCGTGAAGCACCGCGACAATCCGTTGTTCGGTTGTGGAAACCCGCATCATCACGCGTAGCGGGTGGAGGATATAAGCAGCCCCACCCTTGTCGTATTGCCCTTCATGCGCCCTGGCGGCCACGGCAATGGCCCGCTCCAGTGTAGACATGAGGCCCTCCCCGTTCGGCTTCTTCCTGCCAAGCATAGCCAAAACTGTGCGGACAATGTCTAGCGCGCGTTTGACTGTGCCGCGCCGACCTTGCACAAGCGGACTTGTGGAAGCCGTGTGGGAGCGGCCTTGTGTCGCGAAAGGGCCGCATAGCGGCCCCGGCAATCTGTGCAGGGTTCAAGATTCTGGGGCCGCTGCGCAGCCCTTTCGCGACACAAGGCCGCTCCCACAAAAGGCCGCGCCTGCAGAAACCGGGTTCAGCGCGCTGCGCCGTGCTGGATCACCACCGAATCGGTACCCAGCTTGGCCATCACCTCGGCCTTGCGTGCTTCGGCTTCCTCACGGCTGGGGAACGGCCCCATCAGCACCACCGGTTTGCCGTCGCGGTACTCCACCGAGGATGGGATGCCCTTTTCGATCAGGCGCGCGGTCATGTCGCTGAGCGCGCCCATGTTAGCGCCCTGGATCACTTCCACATCCCAGCCTTGCGGGGCCGGCTGGCCAGCCAGGGCTTCGGCGCGACGCTGCAGTTCGGCGCCGCCACACATCTCGCGGATGCGCAGGTTGTTGCCGCTGTCGTCGACGATGATTTCGTATTGGCCATCGCGCTTGATCGCCACGTAGCTGCGGTAGGCTTCGTACTGCCCGGCATCATCCTTGCCGCGGACCTGGCCGCAGATGGTGCCCTGGGTGTCGATCCGCACGTTGCCGAACTTGGCGGTCTTGGGGTTGTGCAGGTGTTCGGCCACCTGTTTGTGCACGCCTTCGACCTCGTTCTCACAGCCCGCCAGGGCGAGCACTGCCATTACCACAGCCAGTTTGCGCACGCGTGTACCTCCAGATTCGAAGGCGCGGATTCTAGCACGCCCTCCCCAGGCAAGGACCGCGACCATACGTTACACCGTGCAACCAGTGCTCATGCACCTCAGGCAGTCATGGCATGCCTTGCCCTGTCATGACGGCAGCAGATCCAAGGTCCGTTCGAGCTCATCGAGGTCGATGCGGAAGCCGCTGCCATCAGGTATCCCGACCACAAAGCCGAAATGCTGTTGATCGCGATCAGTCAGGTACTTGTAGAAGCAGACAAAGCGATCAGGTGGCTGCAGCGTCAGCACCGAAGCGCCGGGCGACAGCACATTCATACCGTGGATGAGCTGGCTGCCTTCGACGCCCACCACTACCCTCGCCCCGGCACAGGTTTCCACGATGGTTGCCAGGTCGCCCCCCAAAGGGGCAAGGATGCGAAAGCCGCGATGTTTTTGCAGATGTTCGGCAATCTGTAGTTCGTTGCGCAGCAGGCGCAGATCTCCGTCACAGCCCCGCAAGATGAAAACCCCCGGGTGGGACTGGTAATTTACCCGCGACAACAACTTTTGGCCCATGGCGCGGTATCGCTCGGACTGGTTTGTGTTGTGGCTGAAGTCATCGAACAGCACCAACTCTCGAAAAAAGGCCGTGTGCAGCCGAAGCGGATGCATGCCAAGCCATTCTTCGTACTGCGCAGCCTGGGAAAAAAGGGGGAACCTGCCGGAGGGTGCCGTGGTGACCGGCACGCCTTCGTTACGGGCCAAAGCATATGTGACGCAATCCTCGGCCAGCCACGTTCCAAACCAGCGGTTGCCGTAACGTGAACAATAAGCGGCCCCACGCTCGATCTCTTGCTCCACGACGATTCGCGGCAACCCGTTGGGCCGGTCAGACAGCCAGAAGCTGGCATTGTTCTTGTAGAGTGCGCCATCGATCAGAATGACGTCCTTGATCAGATAGCCCTTGGTAGGGGCCTGTGCGACGCTGCCCAGCCCCTCCATGGTCCGCCGCGGATGCTCGAACGGAAAGAAACGTTTCGCTTCCCAGCCGGTCACTCGCTCCAACTGATTCGGCAGAAAGAAAGCGGGAGGCGCTGGGGTGACCTCGGCCGGGGCGATATCCCAGGTCCTGACCGCAAGGTTCTTCAGGTTCTCCGACGGCTTTCGTACCAGCCGCTTTCTTGCGAGGTACTTGTATGCGGCCAAGCTCCAGCTTTTATGGTCGGATACCTTCGTGTCTACACCCGAAATGTCGTTCATCATGCAGCGCTCTCATTGAAAGGCTATCTTTCACGCTCAGTTGCACACTACTTTTTCCAGAATGGGAGGGGACTGGAAGTGAGCATATCGATCACGCAAGTTCTCCAGCAGCAGTTCGCCAGGCGCTTTCGCACAGTAAATGTAAATCTTGAATAACCCACCGAAGACCATTTCACGATAGCGATCGACAATTTCGTCGTCACTTGGCCCATCCGGCAAACCCAGATGCAGTGTAAGCCTGCTGTCCTCGACGGCAAATAACGGGAACTCCCAGAGAAACTTGGCGATGCCGGTCTTCGGCAGCCGGACAAACATATAGGCCTGGTTGCCCAAAGTATCCACATCACCGCCGCGCCGGCGCTTCCATTTCAAAAGCCCATCGTCCGGACGTGCCAGACATTGACCAATGTCGTAATAATCGAAACCCTGCTCGATGGCCCATTCCAGAGCCATGAAGGTAGTGATCGAGTTGACCTCGCGCAGTCGTTTTGGGTCGTTGAAGACGGCCTCCGGGTAGCCAAAGCGAAGCGTGCTCCAATAGCGCTTGCCGGCCCGGGTTATTACACAACCGAAATGACAGGCTACAACCTCCTCGCCTTTCATCACGAGGTCGAGCCGGCCAACGGTCTGGGCGATGCGCAACACTTCCTGGGAGTCGAATTGTTTGGCATGCAGGCCATGCCGCGCCTGGGCATAAGGCTGCAACATTTCCCGGTCGGCCTTGCCAATCTCCTCGTCCGTCAGCACCTGCTGCATGCGGTACAGCGGCCGACACTTGCGGATGTTGCGGCGCAGTTCACCGTCGTAGCGGGCGATGATCTCTTCCAGCGGACGCCCCAGGGGGATGATGGCGCTCAGATAATGGGGCACGTACAGGGCACCTGCACTGGGCATCTCGCTGATCAACACCCTATGGGACGCGGCGCCAGGCTGTTGCGTGCCAGCGCCGGATTTGGTGTCGGCCTCGGGTTTACCGCCGATGAGCAGCTTGGCCATTTCCTTGCGGCTCTTTCGACCGACATATAAGACTTCGTAGTCGTTACTTGTCTGCAGCCGAAACCTGGTAATTTCCCAGCGCCACAAACACGCGCGCCCCATTATATCCTGGGCCCAAGTCAAGAACTTTCTTATTTCGAAGCGCATCGACGGCGTTATGAGCTTTCGTATGTGCTCTCTCATTTCATGTCCTTGGAGCTTATCCAGTTAACAGGCAATAAGCGCTGCCAAATAAACACGCAATAACCTTTGGCACTTAAACGCCTTGGGCCACCATATACCAAAAGATTAAAGATCTGCGAAAAAGATCTGTCAAGACACGCTTAATCATTGATTATTCAATGATTAGCCCGTGGAAACTGTATGTTTTATGGCGCCATTTTTTCTACTTGTGAATATGGCGAAAGATAACAACGGCATACCTGACCGTGCGGCCTCAGGGGCCGCCTGATGCAGCCCCCCCCCCAGGCGCTGGAACCTTTCGCAGCCCATGTGTCTACCGACCACACGCTCACCTGCCTGCGCCTTCACGGCCCAATCAGGTGAACAGGCTGGTTATCATTTCACCGAAAAAGACGCCGATCAGCAGGGCAGGCAGTACTACAACCTCGCGCTTCAGGTCCAGCAGACCCAGCTTGCGGTTGACAGGAAAAATCAGGAAAAGCGTGAAGAAGGTATGCAGCGCCACACCCCAGATGGCATAGCTCACGCCACCGATGGCCATGAGGACCGGCAGCAGGATGAACAGCGAAACGACCCGGATGATGTTGTCCATCGCCACGTATTTGGTCAGCCCCAGGGCCAACCAGAGCTGGTGTGCCAGCGTGAAGCGCAAGGTGAAAAGAGAGAGCGAGAGAATGGCCATGGTATTGCCGGCGCCGGCATAACGGTCGTCGTACAGCCAACTGATCAACAGCGGGCTGGCAGTCAGCAAAAAACCGCAAGCGAACAGCGAGGTCAGGTCGAACAGCACCCTGGAGCGGTAGTAAAGGCTGCGCACCCGCTCTTTGTCGCCACTTCTCGTTGCCTCACTGAAGGCCGGCAAGGCGACTGCCCCCGCCAGCCGCAGCAGGACCGACTGAATCGCCCCGAGGATGGCGACAGCGATGGAATAGACCCCTAGCTCCGCGACCGACATACTTCCGCCGAACCAGATCCGGTCACCCTGCATCGCCAGCACCCCTACGGAGGACGACAACAAGATCCAGCGTCCGTAATCGAACACCTCGCGCAGCGCGGCGGGGTCCCATCGCAGGCGGTTGCGCGGCCCTTGGAATACCAAGTGACTGAGTACGGTGAAAACCAGTGTGCTCAGCAGCCCCGCCGCCACCAATGACCAGATGGAGCGGGTGAGATAGCCTGCCACGAGCATCACGATCAAACCGACAAACTGTGCAATCAGTTCGGCGATCACTACCTTCTTCTGCTGGAAGACACGGATGGCCACATCGACCTTGGGCGACTGGAAGCCATAGATGATCGCGGCGAACCCAGACAAAGCCAGCACCATCGGTAGCTCTGGAGCGGCGTAGGTGGAATGGGCCGGCCACAGTTCGATGTACTGCGTGAATTTTGCCCCCAGGGCCAATAGCAACGTCAGAAGGAACAGCACAAACCCACGGATGACTTGCACCGTCCACACGGTATCGAGAAACAGCGGTTCGTCGCCGCGCGAGCTCTGAATGACGTTCGGCCGCAGCCCAACATCGGAAAGCAGTTGCAGCACCACTGCAACAGTGGTTGCAATGGCCATCACGCCGAACATTTCCGGCACGAGCAAGCGGGTGATTACCAGATTGCCGCCCAGCCGCATGACCTGGGAAGCAAAGACAGCGAGAAGGTTCAACGCACTGGCCAACATGGCTCGTTTGCGCAGGCTCAACGGAAGCGACACATCAATCGAAGGCATAGCCGCATCTCTGACCCCATCGCTAGAGACTCACTATAGTCGCAATTCGCTATGCGGTTATCCGACGAGGCTGTAGCGCGTGAAATCGCCCTTCGTTGGGCACGACAAAAACAAAAGGGCGACCCCTTGGGGTCGCCCTTTTGATGCCCGGTAGCCGGGACTTTCGTTTGGTAGGCACAATTGGACTCGAACCAACGACCCCCACCATGTCAAGGTGGTGCTCTAACCAACTGAGCTATGTGCCTGTCGTGTGGTGCGCATTCTACCCATTCCAAAAACCCTGTCAACATTTTTTTTCGCGCTAACCTACTGAATCTTAAACTCTTTATAGAAAGGCGCGCTGACGGGGACCGAGTAAAGGATTTTCAACGGACGACTAGCGGGTGTTTATTATTATTGATAGCATCGGTACATTCGTTAAAAATATAAAACACGAGGTTCCTGCAGCATGGCTAACACCCCCTACCCCCAGTCCTACTACGCCGCCTCGGCCAACCCGGTGCCGCCACGTCCGGCGCTGCAGGGTGAGGTGGAAACCGATGTATGCATCATCGGCGCCGGCTACACCGGCCTGTCCAGCGCCCTGTTCCTGCTGGAGAACGGCTTCAAGGTGAGCATCGTCGAAGCGGCCAAGGTCGGCTTCGGCGCATCGGGCCGCAACGGTGGCCAGATCGTCAACAGCTACAGCCGCGACATCGACGTCATCGAACGCACCGTCGGCCCCAAGCAGGCCCAACTGCTGGGCCAGATGGCCTTCGAAGGCGGGCGCATCATTCGTGAGCGCGTGGCCAAGTACAACATCCAGTGCGACCTGAAGGACGGTGGCGTGTTCGCTGCCCTCACCAGCAAGCAGATGGGTCACCTGGAGTCGCAAAAGCGCCTGTGGGAACGCTTCGGCCACAACCAGCTGGAGCTGATGGACCAGAAGCGCATCCGCGAAGTGGTCGCTTGCGACAACTATGTGGGCGGCATGCTGGACATGAGCGGTGGCCACATCCACCCGCTGAACCTGGCCCTGGGCGAAGCCGCCGCGGTCGAGTCGCTGGGCGGCATCATCTATGAACAAACCCCGGCCGTACGCATCGAGCGTGGCGCCAACCCGGTGGTGCATACCCCGCAGGGCAAGGTCCGCGCCAAGTTCATCATCGTCGCCGGCAACGCCTACCTGGGCAACCTGGTGCCGGAACTGGCCAGCAAGTCCATGCCATGCGGCACCCAGGTGATCACCACCGAGCCGTTGGGCGACGAACTGGCGCGCACCCTGCTGCCGCAGGACTACTGCGTCGAGGACTGCAACTACCTGCTCGACTACTACCGCCTGACCAGCGACAAGCGCCTGATCTTCGGTGGTGGCGTGGTGTACGGCGCGCGTGACCCGGCCAACATCGAGGCGATCATCCGTCCGAAGATGCTCAAGGCCTTCCCGCAGCTGCAGAACGTGAAGATCGACTACGCCTGGACCGGCAACTTCCTGCTGACCCTGTCGCGCCTGCCACAGGTTGGCCGTATCGGCGACAACATCTACTACTCCCAGGGCTGCTCGGGTCACGGCGTGACCTACACCCACCTGGCGGGCAAGGTGCTGGCCGAGGCCATGCGTGGCCAGGCCGAGCGCTTCGACGCCTTCGCCGGCCTGCCGCACTACCCGTTCCCGGGTGGCCAGATGCTGCGTGTGCCGTTCAGCGCCATTGGTGCCTGGTACTACAGCCTGCGCGATCGCCTGGGCTTCTGATGTAGACAGGGCTGGCCTCTTCGCGGGCGCGCCCGCTCCCACAGGATTTGTGCTGGTTGCACGGCCCCTGTGGGAGCGGGCGTGCCCGCGAAAGGGCCGGTACAGACAAAGCTATTTGTTCAGGCTACTCACAGCCTGCTTCGCCGCAATCTCCTGCCCCGCCCGCGCCAGTTCATCCGCAGCCTGCAACCAGCGCTGGCGGTCCACCTGGGCCGGCAGTTGCCGCGGTGGCTGCACCAGCACCGCCCAGCTCCCAAGCTTCGCCCACGCCGAGGCAAAGTCATCGAACGCCATCAGCTGCCGCCGGTGCATGCCTGAACGCAACAGCACTCGCTGCTTGTAGCGGTCGTAGCCGATCAGCACGGCATAGCGTGGCTCGCTCCACCAGGCCGAACCATCCTCGTAACGCAGCAGCACCGGGTTGCCCGCCGCCACCTGGGTCAACAGCGCGTCCAGCTGCTTGTCCAGTGGATACACCACCATGCCGTAGTCGCGCGCCACCCGGGGGATGCTGGTGTCCAGCGCCTCGGCGCCCTGGGGCAGGTTCAGCGGCTTGTCCAGCAGCCCCGGCGTGATCGGAGCCCCCTGTTGCGACAGCACCGCCGCCAATGCCATGGCCCCGCTGTGGTTGGCGTTGCCACGGTAGAACGGCACGCTGCTGATCTCGACCCGCTGCGGCAGGCCCTTGAGGTTGGCGGAGGGTGCGCTGGCACAACCGGCCAGGCTGGCCGCTACCAGGCAGGCCGCCAGCAGCCGACGAGGGATGGTCTTGAAGGAAGGTTGCTGCATGGACACTCGCTTGCTCCAACGCCGGGCAGGCAGCGCCCGGCTCTGGCCACCGATCATAGGTCGGACAGCGGCGCGGGTATAGTCCGACACCGGTTAGGAGCAAATCGGACCAAGCAATAGACCTTTGGTCAATGGAACGTCACAGGCGAGAGACTAGACTAAAGCAGTGTCTGGAAGGCCAGCGTCGGCGACCGAGCGCGGCCCGTAGAGATGGAGGCACAGATGAGCCTGACCATGGCAATCCTCATGCTGGTGGGCATGTGGCTGAGCGTTGCAGCCGCCATGCTATGGGGTGTACTGCGTATCGTGCGGCGTCACTCCCACCACCACCTGCCACCGCAGGCCCCCGCCAAGCCACAGCCTGTGCGCCGGTCGCGGCGGCATGCCGGGGTGCACTGATTCAGAGCTTTCGGAGGCCCATTCGCGGGTGAACCCGCTCCCACAAGGCCCTCCACTGCCTTCAGAAGTGGCGGGGACCTGTGGGAGCGGGTTCACCCGCGAACGGGGCGCAAGCGCCCCGCATTTTTTACATCAACCTTCAGCCGCTTCGCGCTTCAACCGCGCCCGACGGGCCAGGATGTTGAGGATCTCGATCGCCGTCGAGAAGGCCATGGCTGCGTACACATAACCCTTCGGTACATGGGCGCCGAAACCTTCGGCGATCAGTGTCATGCCGATCATGATCAGGAAGCCCAGGGCCAGCATCACCACGGTCGGGTTGTCGTTGATGAAGTTGGCCAACGGGTCGGCGGCCACCATCATGACGATCACGGCAGTGATAACGGCAATGATCATGATCGGCAGGTGCTCGGTCATGCCCACCGCAGTGATGATGCTGTCGACCGAGAAGACGATGTCCAGCAACAGGATCTGGAAGATCGCCGCGGCAAAGCCCAGGGTAACCGTCGACGACACCTTGGCTTCTTCCTTGGCCCCGTGCGGGTCGACGTTCTCGTGGATTTCCTTGGTCGCCTTCCACAGCAGGAACAGGCCACCGGCAATCAGGATCACGTCCTTCCAGGAGAAGGCATTGCCGAACACTTCGAACACCGGGTCGGTCAGCTGGACGATCCAGGCCACCGTGCTGAGCAAGGCCAGGCGCATGACCAAGGCCATGCTGATACCGATACGGCGCGCCTTGGAGCGGTACTCCACCGGCAGCTTGTTGGTCAGGATGGAGATGAAGATCAGGTTGTCGATGCCCAGCACGACTTCCATGGCTACCAGCGTAGCCAGGGCAACCCAGGCGGTAGGGCTAGCGACGAGTTCCAGCAAGTATTCCATTGTTCAAATCCTGCAGCAGCGGTTGGGGGTCAGATTTCCTGGGTGTCTTCTTTCTTGTCGGCGTCCTTGGGCTTGTGCCCTTCGCTGCCGATGGCCTCGCTCAACGCCTGCTGTGCGGCCTTGTTGGTGTCGTCGATGGCCTGCTTGGCCGACTGTGCGGCCTGGTCGAGCATCTGCTGGGCGGATTTCTCGGCCTGCTCGCAACCGGCCAGGGTGAACAGGGCCAAGGCCAGCACCAGCGGCGTGCCGATGGATTTGAGTTGCAGCATGGGTTCCTCGCTTTTTCATGTTCCGGCGGCGCACACGGCGCCTGATGGAGTCGTATTCTAAAGAGCGCAACACATCCGGAAAATTCGTATTTTCAGCGGTTATACTTCGGTTTTTACGATTCCGGAAACATACCGATGCTCAACTATCGGCAGCTGCACTACTTCTGGGCCGTGGCCAAGACCGGCAGCATCGCCCGCGCCAGCGAACAGTTGAACCTGACCCCGCAAACCATCAGCGGGCAGATCAGCCTGCTGGAACAGACCTACGGCCTGGAGTTGTTCCAGCGCGTGGGGCGCCAGCTGGAACTGACCGAAACAGGGCGCCAGACGCTGATCTATGCCGAGCAGATGTTCCAGCTGGGTAACGAGCTGGAGGCCATGCTGCGGGCCGGCCCGCAGGAGCAGATCCTGTTCCGCGTGGGCGTGGCGGACGTGGTGCCCAAGTCCATCGTCTACCGCCTGCTGGCACCGACCATGGAGCTGGACGACGTGCTGCGTATCAACTGCCGCGAAGACAAGCTCGAACGGCTGCTGGCCGACCTGGCGATCCAGCGCCTGGACCTGGTGATTTCCGACAGCCCCATGCCCAGCCACCTGGACATCAAGGGCTATAGCCAGAAACTGGGCGAGTGTGGGTTGAGCTTCTTCGCCACCCCGGCGCTGGCACAACGCCTGGAAGGCCCCTTCCCCGCCTGCCTGCAGGATGCGCCATTGCTTATCCCCGGGCAGGAAACCGTGGTACGCAGCCGCTTGCTGCGCTGGCTGGGTGAACAGCAGGTGCAGCCACGGATCGTGGGCGAGTTCGATGACAGTGCCTTGATGCAGGCGTTCGGGCAGTCGGGCAGCGGCATCTTCGTCGCGCCCAGCGTGATCGCCGAGGAAGTGTGCCGCCAGTACGGCGTGGAGCTGATCGGGCAGACCGAGGCGGTGCACGAGTCGTTCTATGCCATTTCGGTAGAGCGCAAGGTCAAGCACCCGGGGATCGTGGCGATTACCGAGGGGGCGCGGCGAGAGTTGTTTCATTGGTAGCAGGCAGATTTGACGCCTCCCGCGTTTCAATGGTCATATGCCCGCCAGTTTCAGGTGCCCTGCGCCGCCGCGCGCAGGGTGAAACGGGAAGCCGGTGCGTCGTGTTGCCCACGACAAGTCCGGCGCTGCCCCCGCAACGGTAAGCGAGCGAACCCTTCGAGATACCACTGTGCACACGCATGGGAAGGTGAAGGTTTCATGCCCCTCGCAAGCCCGGAGACCGGCCTGGAGCTTCACTTGGCAACCCGCGGTGGGCGGGCGCAGGCCGGTATCCGTGCGCGCGCCTGCGTGCACGGTGCGCCTTTGCGTGTTTTCCACCGGGATCCATTCATTCCTGCAGTAGTGGAACGACATGTCCCGTATCTTCAAGCTTCACCCCCTGGCGGCCTGCCTGGCCGTATCCCTGCCGGCCCTGGCCGATGACCTCGACCGACAGCCACTGGCCCTGCCCTCCACGGCCATCACCGACACCCAAGGCAGCCACGCCATCGACCTGGCCACCCCGACCCAGGCGGGCTCGCGCCTGGGCCTCAGCGCCCTTGAGATACCGGCCAGCACCAGCAGCATCAGCGCCGAGCAGATCCAGCAGCGCAACAACCTCACCGTGCAGGACGCGGTAACCCGCTCACCGGGCATCAGCTACATCGGCTCCCCGGGCGACGGCGGCACGGGCCTGTCCGCCCGCGGCTTTACCGGGCACAACTCGGTGATGACCCTGTTCGACGGGGCACGCCTGTACACCGGTGCCGGCACCCAGACGTTCCCGGTCGACCCGTGGGTGGTCGAGCGCATCGATGTGATTCGCGGCCCGGCCTCAGTGCTGTATGGCGAAGGGGCCACCGGTGCGGTGGTCAACGTGATCCCGAAAAAGCCGTTTGCCGGCGAGGTACGCAACCACCTGCGCCTGGGCTACGGTTCGTGGGACCGCCAGCAGCTCGGCCTGGACAGCGGCGGCAGCCTCGGCGAGCGCCTGAGCTACCGCCTGGCCCTGAACCAGCAAACCGGTAACGGTTGGGTCGACCGCACCCCGTCACGCAGCCTGGCGCTGAGCGCCGCGCTGCGCTTCGATGCCAGCGACGACCTCAGCTTCACCCTCGCCCACGACCGCGGCGATGCGCAACCTGCCAACTACTACGGCACCCCGCTGATCGACGGCCACTACCGCAGCAGCCTGCGCAAGAAGAACTACAACGTGCAGGACGATGTGCAGCACTACGTCGATGAATGGACCCGCCTGAACACCGACTGGACGTTGAGCGACCACCTCAGCGCCAGCAACCAGCTGTACTACATCAAGAGCCGCCGTCACTGGCGCAATGCCGAGGAGTACAGCTGGGATGCCGGGCGCCAGCAGCTGCTGCGCGGCAGCTACCTGCAGATCAAGCACAACCAGGAACAGTTCGGCGACCGCCAGGCCTTCACCCTCGACCACACGCTGTTCGGCCTGGCCAGCAAGACCGTGGTCGGCGCCGAGTACAACAAGGTCCGCTTCAACGTCGACAGCAACGCGCCCTACAACGATGTGGGCGGTGACTACGTCGACCCGTGGCAGCCACAACCGGGTTGGTTCCACAGCGCCTCGCCGCTGCGCCCGCAAACGCTGTCTACCACCCACACCTTTGCCCTGTTCGCCGAAAACCGCCTGCAGTTGAGCGATCGCCTGTCCCTGGTCACCGGCGTGCGCCGCGACCAGAACCACATCGTCCAGGAGAAACTGACCACCGACAGCCGCAGCGACCGCAGCCTGCAAGGGGGCAACTGGCGTGCCGGGCTGGTGTTTGCGGTCAGCGACGACCTGTCGCTGTATGGCCAGTACTCCACCAGCGAGGACGGGGTCGACAACCTCATCAGCCTCAGCGCCAACCAGATGCACTACGACCTGACCGAGGCCAGGCAGACCGAGGTGGGCCTGAAGCAGCGCTTCTGGGAGGGGCGTGGCGAATGGACATTGGCGGCCTACCACATCGTCAAGAAGAAGTTGCTGGTGGATGACCCGGTCACTCACGAGAAGCAACAGGCTGGCCAGCAGACGTCCGACGGCCTGGAGGCAACCCTGGAACTGGCGCTGGCGCACCAGTGGCAGGTGTCGGCCAACGCGGCGATCGTGCGCGCCAGGTATGACGACTTCGACGAAATGGTCGGCGGCGTGGCGCAGGACCGTGCGGGCAATCGACCGGCCAATGTCCCGCGGCGTACCGCCAACCTGTGGCTGAGCAAAGGCTTCGGCCAGCGGCTGGAGACCGGCATTGGCGCGCGTTATGTGGACGAGCGCTATGCCAATACCGCCAACACCTACAGCGCCCCCGGCTACACCGTGGTGGATGCCGACATCGGCTGGCAGGTGTTGCCGGATGTGCGGCTGGGGTTGCAGTTGAACAACCTGTTCGACCGTGAGTATGTGCAGTCGGCGTTCAGTGGCCAGCAGTGGCTGATGGGGATGCCACGGTCGTACTTTGCGACGGTGGATTACAGCTTCTGACCTGAACTGCCTGCACCGGCCTCTTCGCGGGTAAACCCGCTCCCACAGGGATATCACAGAATTCGAATACGGTGACGTACCTGTGGGAGCGGGTTTACCCGCGAAGAGGCCGGCACAGGTAGCACAAAAACATCTACCGCCCCGTCACCTTTTAGTTATAAGATAACGTTTCAGTTGACATCCATTCCTATCAGCGACCTCCCATGACAAGCGCCAGTGCCACCCCCACCCTGCTCACCCAGCGCCTGCAGAGCATCGACGCCCTGCGCGGCCTGGTAATCCTGTTCATGCTCCTGGACCACGTTCGTGAAACCTTCTTTCTGCACCGCCAGGTCAGTGACCCGATGGCCATCGATACCACCGAGCCCACGCTGTTCTTCAGCCGCACCCTGGCCCACCTGTGCGCGCCGGTGTTCGTCATGCTGACCGGCCTGTCGGCCTGGCTGTACGGCGAGAAACACCAGGGCCGCGGCGATGTCTCGGCGTTCCTGTTCAAGCGCGGGCTGTTCCTGGTGGTGCTGGAATTCACCCTGGTCAACTTCGCCTGGACCTTCCAGCTGCCGTCCAGCGTCATCTACCTGCAGGTGATCTGGGCCATCGGCGTGAGCATGATCGCCCTGTCGCTGCTGGTCTGGCTGCCACGTGCCGCCCTGATCGCCCTGGGCGCAATCATCATCGCCGGCCACAACCTGCTCGACGGCCTGCACTTCGGCGCCGAATCCGCCCTGCATGTGCCATGGGCGATCCTGCATGACCGGGGTTGGCTGGAGCTTTCCGAAAACCTGCGCCTGCGCACCTCCTACCCGGTGCTGCCGTGGATCGGTGTCATCGCCCTGGGCTACGGCCTGGGCCCGTGGTTCGCCCGTGGCAGCGAGGCCGGCCAACGCCAGCATCGCCTGCTGCTGGCCGGGCTGATCGCGCTGCTGGGCTTTGTCGTGTTGCGCCTGGTCAACGGCTACGGCGAGGCGCCGTGGAGCGCTTACCCGACCGTCACGCAAACCCTGATGAGCTTCTTCAACATCACCAAGTACCCGCCGTCGCTGCTGTTCCTGGCCCTGACCCTGGGCTGTGGCCTGCTGTTGCTGCGCGCCTTCGAACGCGCCGGCCAGGCCCGCTGGATCAGTGCCCTGGCGGTGTTCGGCGCGGCACCGATGTTCTTCTACCTGCTGCACCTGTATGTGCTAAAGCTGCTGTACCTGGCCAGCGTGGCGCTGTTCGGCCGCAACCATGGCGACTACTTCGGCTTCGACGGCATCGCCGCGGTGTGGCTGGGGGCAGTGCTGCTGGCGGTTTCGCTGTACCTGCCGGTGCGCTGGTTCGCCCGCCTGAAGGCGCGGCGGCGCGACATCACCTGGCTGAAGTACTTCTGAAAAGCGTTTTCACCCGGCGGCACGATGGTCTACCATGCCGGCCGCCGGTTTCCACCACGGAATCAATAGGGAATCCCAGGCCCGCCAAATCGGGCCAAACGGAACTGCCCCCGCAACTGTAGGTGCCGAGCCTGCTCTATCGATGCCACTGGGCCACGAACCCGGGAAGGCCGGAGCCAGGCCATGACGCACCAGTCAGGAGACCTGCCGGCCTACATTCACCAACCGGCGGGGTGTCCGGGATTGGCCATCAGTGTTGCCCCTGCCGCCAGCGGGGGCTCGGCGATGCCTGTCCGTGCGTTCCTCACCCGAACTGTCCGATAGGAGATCGCCCAGCATGCTGCCCCGTTTTGCCACCCTGCTCGCCGGCCTCGGCCTCACCGGCCTGGCCCAGGCTGCTGCCACCCATTACCCGCTGACGGTCGACAACTGCGGCAAGCCGCAAACCTTCGCCCAGGCGCCGCAACGCACGGTCACCATTGGCCAGGCCGGTACCGAGATGCTCTACGCGCTGGGGCTGGGCGACAAACTGGCGGCCACCTCGCTGTGGTTCAACAACGTGCTGCCCGAGTACCAGGTGCAGAACGCCAAGGTGCCGCGCCTGGCCGACAACGAACCCAGCTTCGAGGCAGTAGTGGGCAAGCGCCCGCAACTGGTGACGGTGCAGTTCGAATGGATGGTCGGTGCCCAGGGCGTGGTCGGCACCCGCGAGCAGTTCGATGAACTGGGCATCCTCACCTACCTGCTGCCGTCGGACTGCGAAGGCAAGGACAACCTGGTGGGCGCCGATGGCACCCGCCTGCAGGCGTTCCAGGTCGACACTATCTACAAGAGCGTCAGCCAGCTGGCGGCAATCTTCGACGTGCAAGACCGTGGCACGGCCCTGAATGCCGAACTCAAAGGCCGATTGGACAGTGCCAAGGCGCAACTGGCCGACAAGGACCTGTCCGCCACCTCGGCGCTGTTCTGGTTCTCCAGCGCCGACCTGCACATCGACCCCTACGTGGCGGGCCGCCAGGGAGTCGCCGACTTCATGCTGCGCACCCTTGGCGTGCGCAACGTGGTCGACTCCAGCGAAGAATGGCCGACCGTAGGCTGGGAAACCCTGGCCAAGGCCAACCCCACCTGGCTGATCATTGCCCGCATGGACCGCCGCCGCTACCCCGCCGACGACTACCAGAAGAAGCTGGCATTCCTGCGTAGCGACCCGGTAACGCGCAACATGGACGCGGTGAAGCACGATCGCATCATCATCCTCGACGCCGACGCCATGCAGGCCGGCATTCGCTTGTTCAGCGGCCTGCAGACACTGGCCACCGCCTTCGCCAGCGGCAAAGCAGCCCAGTGATGATGCGCCTGTTACCCTGCATCGCCGTTGCCCTGGCCGCCCTGTTGGCGGCCCTGCTGGCCGGCACCGCCATCGGCGAAACCAACCTGTCGCCCGGCGTGGTCGGCCAGGTGCTGGCCAACCACCTGTGGCAGGCCGGCTACCCGGTCGACCCGATCGACGCCGGCATTGTCTGGAACTACCGCCTGCCCCGCACCCTGGTTGCTGCGGCCTGCGGCGCCGGCCTGGCCACCTGCGGCGTGATCCTCCAGGCACTGTTGCGCAACCCGTTGGCCGAGCCTTACCTGCTGGGGCTGTCTGCCGGCGCCTCGACCGGGGCGGTGCTGGTGGGCCTGCTGGGCTTCGGCAGCCTGGCGCTGAGCATGTCCGGCGGTGCCTTCATCGGCGCCCTGGCAGCGTTCGCCCTGGTACTGTTGCTGGCCCGGGCAGCCGGCCCCAGCAGCAACAACGCCCAGGTGATCCTTGCCGGGATCGCCGGCTCGCAACTGTTCAACGCCCTTACCGCCTTCCTTATCACCATGTCGGCCACCGCCGAACAGGCACGCGGCATCCTGTTCTGGCTGCTGGGCAACCTCAGTGGCGTACGTTGGCCTTCGGTGTGGCTGGCCGTGCCAGTTGTACTGTTCGGGCTGTTGGTGTGCCTGTGGCATCGCCGTGCCTTGGATGCCTTCACCTTCGGTGCCGACTCGGCGGCGTCGCTGGGCATCCCGGTGCGGCGTACCCAGTTGCTGCTGATCAGCTGCGCGGCGCTGGTGACCGCCGTGATGGTGTCCATCGTCGGCGCCATCGGTTTTGTCGGGCTGGTGATCCCCCATGCCCTGCGCCTGCTGCTCGGCCCCGGGCACAGCCGCCTGCTGCCCGCCAGCGCACTGGGCGGGGCACTGTTCCTGATTGCCGCCGACATTCTCTCGCGTACCTTGATCCCGGGCCAGGTGATCCCCGTTGGCGTGGTCACCGCGCTGCTCGGCGCACCGGTCTTCGCGCTGATCCTGGTCAGCCGCCGGGGGCGCCCATGACGGTCATGACGGCGCTACAGCTGGCCCCCTTGAGTTGCCAGAACCTGGGGCTGCAACTGGCCGGCAACACCGTGCTCAGCGATATCGAACTGAGCGTTGTCGCCGGTGAAACCCTTGGCATCGTCGGCCCCAACGGCTCCGGCAAATCCTCGCTGCTGAAGGTGCTGGCCGGGCTGCGCAAGCCAGGCAGCGGCAGCGTGCAACTGCTGGGCGAACCGCTGGCACGGTTGCCCCGACGCCGTGTCGCCCAGGCCTTGGCGCTGGTCGAACAGCAGGCAGACACCCTCGATGCGATCAGCGTGTTCGATGCCGTTGCCCTGGGCCGCACCCCCTGGCTGTCGGCGCTGGCGCCGTTCTCCCGGGAGGACCGTACGATCGTCGAGCAGGCCCTGGCCGACCTCGACGCCCTGCACCTGCGCACACGCCTGTGGGGGTCGCTGTCCGGTGGCGAGCGCCAGCGCGTGCACATTGCCCGTGCCCTGGCACAGCGGCCGCAGGTGCTGCTGCTGGACGAGCCGACCAACCACCTGGATATCCAGCACCAGCTGAGCCTGTTGCAACAGGTGCAGGCCCTGCCGGTGACCACCCTGGTGGCCCTGCACGACCTCAACCAGGCGCTCACCTGCGACCGCGTCGCGGTGCTCGACAAGGGCCGCCTGGTCGCCCTCGGCAAACCGCTCGAGGTGCTTACACCCGAGTGCCTGCTGAACACCTTCGGCGTGCACGCCCATTACCTCATCGACCCCTTCGACGGCGCGCACATCCTGCGTTTTCGCGCCCCCTGAACAGGAAGTTCTGCCCATGCCGCGCCCTGCCGTTTTGCTGCTCGCCAGCGCCCTGCTCGCGCCCCCTGCGCTGGCCGACTCCGCCCAGTCGCAAAGCAACGGTTTTGTCGAGGATGGCCGCTGGAGCCTGCTCAACCGCAGCGTATTCGACCAGCGCGACTACAAGCATGGCGGGCGCAACAGTGCCGGGCGCAACGCCTACAAGCCGCGCGATGAACGTAGCGGCAAGGCCGAGGAATGGGCCTATGGCCTGATGGGCACCTTCCGGTCCGGTTTTACCCAGGGGCTGATTGGTGTCGGGGTCGACGCCCACGCCTACCTAGGCGTGCAACTCGACAGCGGCGGCGGGCGTGTGGGCAAGGCACGCTTGCTCGGGGTGGATAACGAGGGGCACCCGAAGAACGAATACAGCCGTGCCGGCGCGGCACTGAAACTGCGCATGTCCGATACCGTGCTGTCCTACGGTGAGCAACGGGTCAAGACCCCGGTGTTCAGTTCCTCCGACAGCCGCCTGCTACCCGAGACCGCGACCGGGTTCTTCCTTGACAGCACCGAGTTCGACCACCTCAGGCTGGTGGCCGGGCACTTCAACGAGAACGCCGACCGCAATGCTTCCAGCCACGACCAGGGCTTCGTGGTGAACTACTCCAATGGCCGCCAGGGCAACAGCTTCGATTTGGCCGGCGTGGTGTGGAACCCCGGCGCCGCCTTCAGCGGCAGCCTGTACACCTCACGCTACCAGGACAGCTGGAACCAGCATTACCTGGGCAGCACCCTCAGCCATGCCCTGGATGAGCGACGCAGCCTCACCCTCGACCTCAACCTGTACCGCACCACCGACACCGGCAAGGCGCTGTCCGGGCACATCGACAACACCACCTGGAGCCTGGTCTCGCGTTACGACCATGGGCCGCACGGTTTCAGCCTGGGCTGGCAGCAGGTGGACGGCAACACGCCATTCGACTACGTGACGCGAGGGGCGATCTTCATTGCCAACGCGGTGCAGATGTCGGACTTCAACGCGCCGAACGAGAAATCGTGGCAGGCGCGCTATGACCTGAACATGGGCGCCTACGGCGTACCGGGGTTGAACCTGACGGCGTTGTACGTGCGCGGGTTCGATATCGACGGCAGCCATGTCGACCCTGCGGGCGGGTATGCGTACCTGGGGTATGGCAAGGGGGGCAAGCATTGGGAGCGCGACCTGGAGGCACGCTATGTGGTGCAGAGCGGCAAGGCAAAGGGCACCGCGTTTTCGCTGCGGCATAACGTGCATCGGGGCAATACGGCGCAGGCGGAGCTGGATGGGGACCAGATACGGTTGGCGGTGGAATGGCCGTTGGGGGGTGGGTTCTGATGTTTCGCGTGACCTGAAAAATCCTGGGGCCGCTGCGCGCCCCTTTCGCGACACAAGGCCGCTCCCACAGGTGCAATGCACCTTCAGAAACCTGTGAGGGTCTTGTGGGAGCGGCCTTGTGTCGCGATGGGCCGCACAGCGGCCCCAAAAATCCATCAGGCAACCACAACTGCCGTATAATCGGCAGCACTCACTGCCCAACCAGGCCACGCCATGCCTCGCCTCCAGAAGTTGCTGCTGCCCCTGCTGCTGACCGCAGCCCTCACCGCCTGCGACCAGAAACCCTCCCGTGAAGAACAGATCCTGGCCCAGCTGCCGCTGCAGGATGCCTACACGCACAACATCGAACGCATGGCCGCGCTGCTCGGCCGCACGCACCCGCAGCTGCCGCAAGCGACCATCCAGGGCGTGCTGCGCAAGCACCTGACCGTCGAGGACCAGCGCCAGGACCTGTTCCGCCTGTACAGCGAAAAGAACTTCAGCGATGCCGAGTTCGCCACCATCGTCGAGGCCACTCAGGACCCGGCCAAGGCCCGTGCCCTGGAAGACACCGAGGCCGGCAAGCGCCTGAGCGAAAAGCTCACCGCCCTGATGCGCGAATCGGCCCGCGACACGAAGGTGCAGGCCCTGGCCGAGCAGCGCATGCAGCAGGTTGAAGACGAGCTGGACGCGCTGGAAAAGGCAGGCTCCTGAACGCGGTTCCCCACTGCGCTCATAAGGCGTAAGTTTGTTCCCATTTCGTAGCTGTTTTTCGATCACCCGAGGTCAGGATTGCCACACGCCAAGCACGGACTGCGCCCGGATCTACGCACACTCATTCTGGTGCTTTGCGCCCTTACCGCCGTGGTCATGCTGTGCGCCAGCTACTTCGCCAGCTACCGGGTGCAACGCCAACTGCTGATCGACCATGCCCTGGAAGCCAACCGGGTGTATGCGATGAAGCTGGCAAGCATCACCGAGACCTTTATCGACAACGCCTTGCAGCAGCTGTCGTTCAGTGCTGGCGTGCAAGGCCGCCAGCTGGGTGACGCCGTCGCCCTGCAGGCGGAGACCGAGCGTGTCCTGAGCCAGAGCATGGCCTTCAATTCCACCTTCGTAATCGATGCCAACGGGGTGCTGCTGGCGATTTCCCCCGCCCCCTTGCGGCACCTGGTCGGCAGCCACATGCATTCGCCCGGTGTCCAGGAGGCGCTGCAGGCGCGCCGCCCATTGGTGTCGACGCCCTACATATCGGCGGCCAACAACCTGGTGGTGGCGTTGTCGCAACCCATTTACGACAGCAACGGCCGCTACCAGGGGTATGTCGGCGGCAGCCTGTACCTGCGTGAACGCAACATCCTCAACAGCCTGCTGGACGAGCATTTCTACACGGATGGTTCCTACCTGTACGTGGTCGACCGCAACCGCCGTCTGCTGTATCACCCCGACAGCGAGCGCGTGGGGACGGTGGTTGAAGGCAATGAATTGATCGATCAGCTGGCGAGCCTGGGCGATGGTACCCGGCAACTGACCAACAGCCTCGGCGTGGAAATGCTCGCCGGATACGCCACCGTGCCCAGCGCCGGTTGGGGCGTGGTGGCGCAGCAGCCGCTGACCCAGACAGTGACGCCGCTTAGCCACCTGATCCTCAACGTGGTCGGCACCTCCGCACCCTTGGCGCTGGTGGGCAGCGTGCTGCTGTGGTGGCTGGCCATGACCATCGCCCGGCCGCTGTGGCAGCTGGCCGCCGGCGCCCGCTCGATGGACCGGGCCGGCACTGCCGAGCGCCTGCATCGGGTACCGGCCTGGTACTTCGAGGCGGCCGAGCTGAAGCGCGCGCTGCTGTTTGGGCTGAACCTGCTGCATGAACGCATCGGCCGGCTCAACCGCGACGCCCAGACCGACCCGCTGACCGGCCTGGGCAACCGCCGCAGCCTGGAGTTCAACCTGTCGTTGCTGGAAGCCGAGGGCCGGGCATTTGCGGCCATCGTTCTGGATGTCGACCATTTCAAGCGGGTAAACGACCGCCACGGGCACGAGGTGGGTGACCAGGTACTGCGCCGGCTGGCGGAACTGATGCGCCGCTGTTGCCGCGAGGGTGACCTGCTGTGCCGCACCGGCGGCGAGGAGTTCCTGATGCTGCTGCCGGGGGCCGGCCTGGACGTTGCGGCAGTGGTGGCCGAGCGGCTGCGGGTGACGGTGCAGAATACGCCAGTGGAGCCGGTGGGGGCGGTGACGGTGTCGCTGGGGGTGGCGCATTGGGATGGCGAGACCGAGAGCGAACCGGGGGATGCGTTGAGCGAGGCTGACCGGGCGCTTTACCGGGCCAAGCAGGAGGGGCGTAATCGGGTGGTTGTTGCCTGAACGCCCTTGCTTGCCTGTTCCGGCCTCTTCGCGGGTAAACCCGCTCCCACAGGTACCCCGCAGCCCTCAAGGGCGGTGCATAACCTGTGGGAGCGGGTTCACCCGCGAAAGGGCCGGAACAGACACTACACAGCTCAAGACAAACCGATTGCCACATGACGGAATGAACTTGGCAGGCCGTAACATTCCTTGTCATAAAACTGTCTTGTTCCAGTCATAGGATTGACCCCAACCTGACATTTTCACTTCATGGATGAGCATCTAATGCGTCGTGTGGTTTTCAATCAGAAAGGCGGCGTCGGAAAGTCCAGCATCGCCTGCAACCTTGCCGCCGCCAGTGCCGCTGAAGGCTACCGGACCTTGCTGGTCGACCTCGACCCGCAGGCCAATGCCACCTACTACCTGACCGGCCTGGTCAATGACGCCATTCCTTCCGGCATCGCCGATTTCTTCCGCCAGACCTTGTCGCCAGTCACCGCTGCCGGCAAGAAGCACCGGGTGGCGATCACCGAAACCCGCTACAGCAACCTGCACCTGGTGACCGCCAGCCCCGACCTCAGCGACCTGCAAGGCAAGCTGGAGAGCAAGTTCAAGATCAACAAGCTGCGCAAGCTGCTGGTGGAACTGGGCGAGGACTACGAGCGGATCTACATCGACACCCCGCCGGCGCTCAACTTCTATACCTTCAGCGCGCTGGTGGCGGCCGAGCGGCTGTTGATCCCGTTCGACTGCGACAGCTTTTCGCGCCAGGCCCTGCACTGCGTCATGGCCGAGGTCGAAGAACTGCGCCAGGACCACAACCCGGCGTTGCAGGTGGAAGGTGTGGTGGTCAACCAGTTCGCCGGGCGCACCGCGCTGCACCAGACCCTGGTCGAGCAATTGCGCGGTGAAGGCATGCCGGTGCTGCCGGTGTACCTGAGCAGTTCGATCAAGATGCGTGAATCGCACCAGGCCTCGGTGCCGCTGGTGCACCTGGCGCCGCGGCATAAACTGGCGCTGGAGTTTGTTGATTTGCTGGATGTACTGGAGCGTGCGGCCTGACAGAACCCTGGGGGCGCTTTGCGCCCCTTTCGCGACGCAAGGCCGCTCCTACAAGGGATCTCGTCAAATTGCAGCCCCAAAATATCAAGCCCGAAGCACTACCCGACCGTTCATCCGGATGGTAGATTCGCCGCCATGAAAACCACCCGGCATACCCGCACGCTGACCGCCTGGACGCTCTACGCCAGTGTCCTGTTCAGCCTGGTTCTGTGCGGCCTGCACCATGGCCAGATGGGTGGCCTGCGCCTGGCCGGCCTGGAAGGCGGTTTCTGCTCGATCAACAGCGAACACGGCGTTGCCATCGACCTGGATGGCGCCGGCGGCGACCAGCACATGGCCCAGCTCGACTGCCCGGTGTGCTCCTCGTTCGGCCTGGCCGTGCCGCTCAGCAGCAGCGGCTGGTCGTTCACCCCGGCGCAAGCCGTGGCCACCTCGCCCATCGTGGTGCGCAGCTGGGCGCAACCGCCGCCGCGCTATCAACGCCCCGCCCTCAACCCCCGCGCCTCCCCCGTCGCTTTCCCCGCAGCCGTACTTCATTTCGCCTGACCTCAGCCGGGCGCGCCTGACTGCGCGCGCTCGAGGTCAGCCATGACCTTTGCGTGGAAGACACACCAACATGCTTCGCAAAACCTCCCTGGTGCTCCTCATGGGCACCTGCAACCTTGCCTGGGCGGATGCTGCCCCGGTGGAACTGAGCACCACCACCATCGACGGTGAACGCGACGCCGCCAGCGGCGTGCAACTGGACGAGCCGATCCGCACCGGTTCGCGCCTGGGCCTCACCGCGCGGGAAACGCCGGCCTCGGTCAGTGTCTCGGACCGCCGCCTGATCGAGGAGCGCGGCGCCAAGGACAGCCAGGACGTGATCAACGCCATGACCGGCGTCAATGCCTCGGCCAACCCCGGCTTTGGCGGCTTCGTCGCCTACCGCGGCTTCACCCAGAACCAGGTTACCCAGTTGTACAACGGCATCAACCTGGGCTACAGCAGCGCCACCCGGCCAGTGGATGCCTGGGTGCTCGACCGCGTCGAACTGATCGGCGGGCCATCGTCGTTCCTGCATGGTGCGGGCGCGGTGGGCGGCTCGATCAACTACATCACCAAGTTGGCCAGCCGCGATCAGCAGACCATCGACGGCCGTATCCGCCATGGCAGCTTCGACGACAGCGAAGTGGCGTTCGGCATCAACCAGGCACTGGCCAGCAACCCCGCCGATGCCCGCCATTTCATGCGCCTGGACTTCAGCCGCGGGCAGGGCAACGGCTACATCGACCGCAACGAACGGCACACCGACAGCCTGGCCTTCTCGTTGCTGAGCGACCTCACGCCCAACCTCACCCACACCCTGGCCCTGGAGTACCAGGAAGACCGCGAAGACAGCCCTTACTGGGGCTCGCCGATCCTGCCCGGGCGCAGCACGATGAAGATCGATAACAGCCGTCGCTTCGAAAACTACAACGTCGGCGACGGGCGCTATGAGCAGCGGGTACGCTGGCTACGCTCGATCCTCGACTACCAGCTCAGCGACAGCACCAGCGTGCAGAACACGCTGTACCACTACAACGCCCAGCGCGACTACCGCAACCTCGAACGCTACAGCTACACCAGCGATGGCAAGGTACGGCGCAGCAGCCCTTACCTGCAGCGCCACGACCAGAACCTGCTGGGCGACCGCATCGAACTGCGCCACGACAACCAGCTGTTCGGCCTGGCCAGCCAGTGGTCGCTGGGGCTGGAGTACTCGCGCATGCGCCAGACCCTCTACCCCACCTCGAGCAGCTGGAGCGACGTGGTCGATGCCGAGCACTTCGACCCCGGCAGCTTCGACGACATCCCCGGGGTGAATGCCGGCCTGACCAAGCAACGCCGCCACGAGGTGACCAACCGCGCGGTGTTTGCCGAAAACCGCCTGCAACTCACCGAACGCCTGGCCCTGCTGACCGCCCTGCGCTACGACTACCTCGACATGCAGGTGACCAACTACGGCGCGGTAACGCCAACCTCGCCGGCGTTCTTCGAACGGCGCTGGGAACCGCTTTCCGGGCGTATCGGCCTGACCTACGCGCTGACCCCCTCCGCCAGCGTCTATGCGCAGTACAGTACCTCTGCCGACTTGCCGGCCGGCTCGCTGGCGGCAGCGACCTATTCCAACGTCGGGCTGTTCGACCTGTCCAAGGGCGAGCAGTGGGAAGTGGGCAGCAAGTTCGACTTTCTCGACGGGCGCGGCGCGGCCACGCTGGCGCTGTACCAGATCGTGCGCAAGGACTTTGCCGTGCGCGACTCCAACGACGCCAACCTCACGGTCCAGGCCGGGCAGCAGACCTCACGCGGTGTCGAGTTGTCCGGGCGCCTGCAGGTGACGCCGAAGCTGCTGGCCGAGGCCAACTATGCCTATGTCGATGCGCAGTACGACGCGTTCAACGAGGCGGTCAACGGCGTGTCGGTATCGCGCAAGGGCAACGCACCGGTGAACGTACCGGCCAGCGTCGCCAACCTGTGGCTGACCTACAGCCTGACCCCGGCGTGGTCGGTGGGGGCAGACGGGCGCTACGTGGGCTCGGTGTATGCCGACAACGCCAACAGCCTCAAGGCCCCGGCGTACACCCTGTTCGGCGCGTTCGCCCGCTACCGGCTGGATGAACACACCACGCTGACCGGGCGGGTACGCAACCTGACCGACGAGGTGTATGCCAAGCAGGCCTACAACAGCCAGTACTACATGGGGCCGCCGCGCACCTTCGAACTGGCGCTGGACACGCGCTTCTAAGCGCATGGCCTGTCTTGCATGAACATCCCGGCCTGCATTGGCTCTTGTAGGAGCGGCCTTGCGTCGCGAAAGGGCCGCAAAGCGGCCCCGGCGATGTCAGTGGCGAAGCTGCAATCGAGGGGCTGCTGCGCAGCCCTTTCGCGACACAAGGCCGCTCCCACAGTGGACCGCGCCAAGCGAACAGCTCGCGGTTGAATCAGGTATCCCGAGGTCGCCCTCGACAAAGCGCCTTCCAGCGCCCGACTATCTACTGGCAAGCACAACAATGATGGCGCGGCCCGACCGCGCCACTTTCATCATGCCTGCCAATGGAACCGGAGAGCACTCGCATGCCCGCACCTCACGAGGTATCCCCCGCCACCCTGCGCCGGGTGATCGCCGCCTCGGCCATCGGCAATTTCGTCGAATGGTTCGACTTCGCCGTCTACGGCTTTCTCGCTACCCTGATCGCCAGCCAGTTCTTCGCCAGCGAAGACGCCAGCGTGGCCTTGCTCAAGACCTTTGCGGTATTCGCCGTGGCGTTCGCCCTGCGCCCGCTGGGCGGCATCGTGTTCGGCGCGCTGGGTGACCGCCTGGGGCGCAAGCGCATCCTGTCGCTGACCATCCTGCTGATGGCCGGCTCCACGACCCTCATCGGCCTGCTGCCGACCTACGCCAGCATCGGCCTGGCAGCCCCCGCGCTGCTGACCCTGGCGCGCTGCCTGCAGGGCTTTTCCGCCGGTGGCGAGTATGCCGGGGCCTGCGCCTACCTGATGGAGCATGCGCCCAACGACAAGCGCGCCTTCTATGGCAGCTTCGTGCCGGTGTCGACCTTTTCCGCCTTTGCCTGCGCGGCAGTGATTGCCTATGGCCTGGAAGCCAGCCTGTCGGCCGAGGCGATGAATGCCTGGGGCTGGCGCATCCCGTTCTTGATCGCCGCGCCGCTGGGGCTGGTCGGCCTGTACCTGCGCTGGCGCATGGAAGAAACCCCGGCGTTCCGCGAAGCCATCGCCCAGGGCAAGGAGCATGAACATTCGCCGCTCAAGGAAACCCTGCGCAACCATGGCCGGGCGATCCGCAACCTGGGGGCCTTCATCTCGCTCACCGCGCTGTCGTTCTACATGTTCACCACCTACTTCGCCACCTACCTGCAACTGGTCGGCAACCTGACCCGCGCGCAATCGCTGCTGGTAACTACCGTGGCCCTGCTGTTCGCCGCGGTCGGCTGCCCGCTGGCCGGGGCGTTCTCGGACCGCGTCGGGCGGCGCAAGACCATCGGCTTTACCTGCCTGTGGGTGATGCTGTGCGTGTTCCCGGCGTACTGGCTGGCCAGTTCCGGCTCGATGTCCGGTGCGCTGCTGGGGGTGATCCTGCTGGCGGTGGGGGCGTTGTGCAGTGGTGTGGTCACGGCGGCATTGCTGTCGGAAAGCTTCCCTACCCGCACCCGCTATACCGCTTCGGCAATTACCTACAACGTGGCCTATACACTGTTTGGCGGTACCGCACCGCTGGTGGCGACCTGGCTGATCGGGCAGACCGGCAGCAGCCTGGCACCGGCGTTCTACCTGGTGGTGATTGCACTGGTGGCGTTGGTGGGTGGGTTGGCGTTGCCGGAGACTTCGCGGATTTCGTTGCATGATGAGGCGGGAACGGAGAGCGCGCGGCCCGGAGCCCGTAGTACCGTTTGAGAATTTGGGGCCGCTTTGCGGCCCATCGCGACACAAGGCCGCTCCTACAAGGGATCGCGTCAATTTGCAGCTGATGCGGTCCCCTGTAGGAGCGGCCTTGTGTCGCGATGGGCTGCAAAGCAGCCCCAAAACGCTCAACCCTCCTGCACCTCTTCCCGCCGATACGCCCACTGATACAACGCCGGCAACACCAGCAAGGTCAGTGCGGTGGACGACAGAATCCCGCCAATCACCACGGTCGCCAGCGGCCTTTGCACCTCGGCCCCGGTCCCGGTCGCCAAGGCCATCGGGATGAACCCCAGCGACGCCACCAGTGCCGTCATCAGCACCGGCCGCAAGCGCGTCAGCGCGCCCTCCTCGACCGCGGCCCGCAGCGTGCGCCCTTCCTCCCGCAGGCCACGGATAAAGGCGATCATCACCAGCCCGTTGAGCACCGCCACCCCCGACAAGGCAATGAACCCCACGCCAGCGGAAATGGACAACGGAATGTCTCGCAACCACAGCGCCAGCACCCCGCCGGTAAGGGCGAACGGGATGCCGGTGAACACCAGCAGGCCATCCCTGAGGTTGTTGAACATCATCAGCAACAGCGCCATGACCAGCAGCAAGGCCACCGGCACCACCACCTGCAGGCGATCGGCCGCCGACTGCAGCTGCTCGAACTGGCCGCCCCAGCGGGTCCAGTAACCCGGCGGTATCTGCACCTGCTTGATCAGCGTCTGCTCGGCCTCCTCGACGAACGAACCCAGGTCGCGCCCGCGCACGTTGGCACTGACCACCACCACCCGCTTGCCATCCTCGCGGCTGACCTGGTTCGGCCCCAGCTGCAGGTTCAGCGTGGCTACCTGTGACAGCGGGATGAAGCCTATTTGCCCGGCACCCGCAGCAGCGCTGGCAGGCACCGGAATCAGCAGGCTGCCCAGCCCGTCGACATCGGTGCGTAGGGTTTCCGACAGGCGCACCACCATGTCGAAACGGCGGTCACCTTCGTACAGCGTGCCGGCCGTGCGGCCACCCACGGCAATGGCAATGGCGTCCTGCACATCACCCACGTTAAGACCATGGCGGGCCGCCTTGTCGCGGTCGATATCGATGGTCAGCACCGGCAGGCCGGTAGTCTGTTCGACCTTTACCTCGGACGCGCCCGGCACGCCTTGCAGGCTGCTGGCGATCTGCGCGGCTGTGCGGTTGAGCATGTCCATGTCATCACCGAACAGCTTCACCGCCACATCGCTGCGCACCCCGGAAATCAGCTCGTTGAAGCGCAGCTGGATCGGCTGCGACAGCTCATAGTTGCTGCCCGGCACGCTGGCGGCGGCACGTTGTACCTCGGCGATCAGCTCATCACGCGGCTTGCCCGGGTCGAGCCATTGCTCACGCGGACGCAGCATCACATAGGCGTCGGAAATGTTCGGCGGCATCGGGTCGGAGGCGATCTCGGCGGTGCCGGTGCGGGCGAACACCCGCTGCACTTCCGGCACCTGGGCGATGATCGCCTGCTCCAGGCGCTGCTGCATGTCGACCGACTGCGACAGGCTGGTACCCGGCACGCGCAATGCCTGCAAGGCAAAGTCGCCTTCGCTGAGGCTGGGGATGAACTCGCTGCCCATGCGGCTGGCCATAACCCCGGACAACAACACCAGGGTAGCGGCGGCAGCGAACGCCAGCTTGCGCCGGCCCAGCACCCAGGCCAGCACCGGGGCATAGCGCTGACGCGCCGTGCGCATTACCAGGCCTTCCTCTTCCTTGACCTTGCCGGTGACGAACAGGGCAATGGCCGCCGGCACGAAGGTAACCGAGAGGATCATGGCACCAAGCAGGGCGATGACCACGGTAAAGGCCATAGGGTGGAACATCTTGCCCTCCACCCCGGTCAGGGCAAAGATCGGCAGGTACACCACCATGATGATCAGCTGGCCATAGATCAGCGGCCGACGCGCCTCACGGGCGGCAGCGAACACTTCATGGAAGCGCTCGGTGCGGGTCAGCATGCGGCCATGGCGTTGCTGGGCGTGGGCCAGGCGGCGGATGGCGTTCTCCACGATCACCACCGCGCCGTCGACGATGATGCCGAAGTCCAGTGCGCCCAGGCTCATCAGGTTGGCGCTGACCTTGTTGCTGAACATGCCGGTGAAGGTGAACAGCATCGACAACGGAATGACCATGGCGGTGATCAATGCAGCGCGGATGTTGCCCAGGAACAGGAACAACACGGCGATGACCAGGATGGCGCCTTCGACCAGGTTCTTCTTCACCGTGGCGATGGCCTTTTCCACCAGGTTGGTGCGGTCGTACACCGTCACCGCGACCACGCCCTTGGGCAGGTTGCGGTTGATCTCGACCAGCTTGGCGGCAACCGCCTGTGACACCGTGCGGCTGTTCTCGCCAATCAGCATGAACACCGTGCCCAGCACCACTTCCCGGCCGTTTTCGGTGGCCGCGCCCGAGCGCAGTTCTTCGCCCAGGCCGACCTGGGCAACATGGCTGACGCGGATTGGCGTGCCATCGACGCTGGAAATGACGATGTTGGCGATATCCTCGGCCGACGCCACCTGGCCTGGCGCGCGAATCAGCAACTGCTCGCCATTGCGCTCGATGTAGCCGGCGCCGACGTTGGCGTTGTTGCGCTCCAGCGCCGCGATCAGGTCGTTGAGGGTGAGTTTGTAGGCCGCCAGGCGCTTGGGCTCCGGCGCAATCAGGTACTGCTTGGCATGGCCGCCGATGCTGTTGACTTCGGCCACCCCGGGCACGTTGCGCAACTGCGGCTTGATGATCCAGTCCTGGATTACCCGCAAGTCCGTCGGGGTGTAGGATGTGCCGTCCTCCTTCAGCGCGCCCTGCTCGGCTTCCACCGTCCACAGGAAGATTTCACCCAGCCCGGTGGAAATCGGCCCCATGCCCGCTTCGATGCCGTCGGGCAACTGCTCACGCGCCACTTGCAGGCGCTCGTTGACCAGTTGGCGGGCGAAGAACAGGTCGGTGCCGTCGTCGAAAATGACCGTGACCTGCGACAGGCCCGAGCGCGACAGCGAGCGGGTCTGCTTGAGCCCGGGCAGGCCGGCCATGGCGGTCTCGATGGCGAAGGTGATGCGCTGCTCGGTCTCCAGCGGCGAATAGCCGGGGGCGGCGGTATTGATCTGCACCTGGACGTTGGTGATGTCCGGTACAGCGTCGATCGGCAGTTTCTGGTAGCTGTGGATACCCACCGCGGCCATCAGGACCACGGCCAGCATCACCACCAGGCGCTGCTCGATGGCGAATTGGATCAGGCGTTCGAACATGCAGGCGTCCCCGTGATCAATGGCTGTGCTCGGCCGAGCCTTTGCCCAGCTCGGACTTGAGGACAAAGCTGCCGGCAGCGGCCACCTGGGTTCCGGCGGCAAGCCCGGTGGTGATTTCCACCTGGCCGGCGTCGCGGCGGCCGGTCTTCACCGGGCGGACCTCGAAGCCTTCCTCGGTACGGGCAAACACCACGGTCTGCTCCTCCCAGGTTTGCAGGGCGCTTTGCGGTACCACCACGGCGGCGTTGAAGCGTTCGACGCTGACCGCGACATTGACGAACAGCCCGGGGCGCCAGGCGCCGTTGGGGTTGGCCAGCGTGGCGCGGACAGTGGCGGCACGGTTCTGCTCGCCGAGCAGGCTGCCGACGTAGTTGACCTTGCCCTCGACCTGGGCGCCCAGGTCCGGCGCGCTGACCGTGACATTACGGCCGGTGGTCACCTTGTCCAGGTCGCGCGGGGCGACGGCGAAGGTGGCCCAGACCCGGCTCAGGTCAGACAGGGTGAAGGCATTGCTGGTCTCATCGACCACCTCGCCCACGGTCAGGTGCTTTTCCACCACCACTGCATCGAACGGCGCGCGCAGTTCATAGCGGTTGCCGGCGCCGGCCGGGCCCACGGCGGCGACTTTCTGCCGGGCGTTGGCCAAGGCAATCTCGGCTTCCTGCAACGCCTGACGGGCCTGCAGGTAATCCTGCTCGGCACTGATGCGTTCCTGCCACAGCTGCTGTTCGCGCTGGAAGGTCAGGCGCGCCAGTTCCAGGCGGCGCTGGGCAGCCTGTTGTTCGCTGCGCAGGTCGGAAATCTGCTGGCTGGCGATTACCGCCAGCACCTGACCACGCTTGACCGCCTGGCCCAGCTCGGCTTGCACCGACTCGACCACACCGGGCACGCGTGGCACGACGTGGGCGGTGCGGTCCTCGTCGAAGCGGATTTCACCCGGGAAGCTGATGGCGGTGCCCAGTTCACGAGGGCCGGCATTGGCCAGTTGCACACCGGCAGCTTCGATCTGGGCGATGGACAGGTGCAGCTTGCCCTCCTCTTCTTCGTGGCCCTCGCCGGCCTGTTCCTCGCCGTGGCCGTGGCTGTCTTCGCCGTGGTCGTCGTGCCGGGCTTCAGTGCCTGACGCGTTGCCGAGGTTGCCGGTCCAGGCCAGGCCACCGAGGCCAAGCGCGGCAATGGCGGCAGCCAGAAGGGCTATCTTGCGTGGATTAGTCATTGTTGCTCCTGCTGTTCAATTTGTTGCGCAGGCCATCGAGGTCGCCATAGATCCGCTCGACCTGCGCCCGCGCGTCGGTCGCCGAGGCCAGAGCCTCGAGGTACAGCCCGCGCGCCTCGATCAGCGTGCGCTGGGCGTCGAGCACATCGAGGAAGGCGAACTTGCCCATTTCGAAACCGCGTGTGGCGGTGTCCACGGCCTGCTGGGCAGAAGGCAGGATGGTGCGGTCATAGGCCTGCACTTCCTGCATGGCCGTGGCCCACTGGCTGACGGCGCTGCGGGTTTCACTGCGCAGGCGCAGCTCCACGGCGTTGCGCAGGTCACGCGCCTGGTCGGCACGGCGGGCCGCGGCCAGCACGTTGCCCTGGTTGCGGTCGAACAGCGGCAAGGGCATCGACAGGCCCACCACATTGACCCGCTCGCGGTCTTCGCGGCTGTACTGGCTGCCAAGGCTGACGGTGAGGTTGGGAATGCGCAGGGCCTTTTCCGAACCCAGGGACGCTTCGCCGCGCTCGACCTGGGCGGCGGCAAGACGCCATTCAGCCGTTTGCTCGACCTGGTCGAGCAGGGCGTCGGCGCTGGGCGCATCACCGGGGGACAGATTGGCGGCCTGCAACTGGTCGAAGCTTGCCAGCGGGCTGCCGGTCAACCGTGCCAGGGCCTGGTAAGCCACACTGCGCTGGGTTTGCGCACGGCGCACTTCAGCCTGGGCCTGGGCCAACTGCACCCGGGCCCGGGTGGCCTCCACGGGCGATGACTGGCCAGCGGTCACCCGCCCCTGCACCACTCGCAGCCCACGCTCGGTCAACGCCTGCGATTGTTGCGCCAGCTCCAGCGCGGTCTGCGCGCGCAGGGCCGCGTGGAACGCCTGCACCACATCGGCGCGCAGGCCGTTGCGCTGGCGCTCCAGGTCCAGCTGGGCAATGGCCTGGCCGGCACCGGCCACGGCGATGCGAGCACCGCGCTTGCCGCCCAGCTCCAGCGGTTGGCTGAGGGTGACAGTGGTGGTGCTGGTGTCACGGCGGGTGTCCTCGACCTCCCAGGACAGCTCCGGGTTGGGGATCAGCCCTGCTTGGCGCCGCTCGCCATCGGCAATGCCGATTTCCCGGCCGGCCGCGGCCAGCTCCGGGTTCTGGGCAAAGGCGGCGTCAAGCGCCTGGGGCAGGCTCAGGCTCTGGCTGGCCTGGGCGCTGGCGGCAACAGCCAGCAACAGGCAGAGCAAGGCGGTCTTGCGGGGGATGGGCACGAAACAGATCCTCGTCGGCGAGCTTTGGCGAGGGACTGTAGAAAGCCGCGCTTATCGGGGCGGTGGCGGGGAAATTACAATTTTGTAATCCAGCTGCGTTTCTCTTTGTAGGAGCAGCCTTGTGCTGCGAAGAGGCCGGTACTGCCACAGCAGATGTAATGGCACTGCCGGCCTCTTCGCAGCACAAGGCTGCTCCTACAGAGGGTGTGTACATACTGAGAGTTCGATAATCGCCCACTTTCCCGGTACAGCGGTTTAGTCCAATTGACTAAACTAACCAGTCGGTACAAAACTAGACGCATCCAACAACAACAAAGCGATGCCCGTCATGAAGCCCCTCATTCTCGTGCTCAACGGCCCCAACCTGAACATGCTGGGCACCCGCGAGCCTGCCCAATATGGCCACGAAACCCTCGCCGACCTGGCCCAGGGCTGTGCCGATACCGCCCATGCCCACGGCCTGGAAATCGAATTCCGCCAAACCAACCACGAAGGCGAACTGATCGACTGGATCCATGCCGCCCGTGGCCGCTGCGCCGGCATCGTGATCAACCCCGGTGCCTGGACCCATACCTCGGTGGCCATCCGCGATGCCCTGGTGGCCAGCGAAGTACCGGTGATCGAAGTGCACCTGTCCAACGTGCACAAGCGCGAACCGTTCCGTCACCTGTCGTTCGTATCGTCCATCGCCGTCGGGGTCATCTGCGGCCTGGGCAGCCATGGCTACCGCATGGCCATCAGCCACTTCGCCGAAATGTTGCAGGAGCACAGCGCATGAGCCAGCAAGCCATCCTCGCCGGCCTGATCGGCCGTGGCATCCAGCTGTCGCGCACCCCTGCCCTGCACGAACACGAAGGTGATGCCCAGGCGCTGCGCTACCTGTATCGGCTGATCGATGCCGACCAGCTGCAACTGGACGACAGCGCCCTGCCCGGCCTGCTCGACGCCGCCCAGCACACCGGTTTCACCGGGCTCAACATCACCTACCCGTTCAAGCAGGCGATCCTGCCGTTGCTCGACGAACTGTCGGACGAAGCCCGCGGCATCGGCGCGGTGAACACCGTGGTGCTCAAGGACGGCAAGCGGGTCGGCCACAACACCGACTGCCTGGGCTTTGCCGAAGGCTTGCGCCGTGGCCTGCCTGATGTGGCACGGCGCCAGGTAGTGCAGATGGGTGCCGGTGGTGCCGGTTCGGCCGTGGCCCATGCCCTGCTGGGTGAAGGGGTCGAGCGGCTGGTACTGTTCGAAGTGGACGCGGCCCGTGCGCAGGCCCTGGTGGACAACCTGAATGCCCACTTCGGTGCCGGGCGCGCCGTGGTCGGCAACGACCTGGCCACGGCCCTGGCCGAGGCGGACGGGCTGGTCAACACCACACCGGTGGGCATGGCCAAGCTGCCGGGCACACCGCTGCCGGTGGAGTTGCTGCATGCGCGCCTGTGGGTGGCGGAGATCATCTACTTCCCGCTGGAGACCGAACTGCTGCGCGCCGCCCGGGCGCTAGGCTGCCGCACCCTGGATGGCAGCAACATGGCCGTGTTCCAGGCGGTGAAGGCGTTCGAGCTGTTCAGCGGGCGCCAGGCAGATGCGGCGCGGATGCAGGCGCACTTTGCCAGTTTCACCTGACAGACAGGGGTTGGCTTCTTCGCGGGCTTGCCCGCTCCCACAGGTACTGCGCAAATTTCACTGATTACGCAAATCCCTGTGGGAGCGGGCAAGCCCGCGAAGAGGCCGGCACAGACAACTCACCCTTTCTCATCCAGCAACGCCTGTATCACCTGCTCCTGCCCCCCGTAATCCCCCTCGCCAAAGTGCACATGGCGCACCTGCCCCTTGCGGTCGACAAAGTAATGCGCCGGCCAGAACTGGTTGCCCCAGGCATTCCACACCTTGTAGTCGTTATCCACCGCCACCGGGTAACCGATCCCCAGGCTGGCCACCTTGTCACGCAAGGTGCCTATATCGTGCTCGTAGTCGTATTCCGGGGTGTGCACGCCGACCACCACCAGGCCCTGGTCGGCATAGCGCCGCGCCCATTCGTTCACATGCGGCAGGCTGCGCCGGCAGTTGATGCAGTCCCAGGTCCAGAAGTCCACCAGCACCACCTTGCCCTTGAGCCCAGGGCCATCCAGCGGCGCCGAGTTCAGCCACTGGCTGGCGCCGGACAGCGACGGCATGGCACCGTAGCTGTCGCGGGCCATCAGGTGCCCGGCCAGGCCCAGGCCGGCCAGCGCCAGGGCAATACCGCCAACCTTCAACAACAAGCGGCGATCAATTCTCATGGCAACCGCCGGTGGCGTAGGTGCGGTACTGCACGCTCTGCTGCTGGCCGTTGGAGTCGAGGTAGTCCATGCGGGTGTTCACCAGGCCGCAGGCGTCGCTCTGGTCATCCTGTATCGACAGCACTTTCTTCACATCCAGGTGGTCACCGTAGCGGTACTGCATGACCCCGGTATCGTCCATCGGCATCGTGGAGGCCTGGGCGGCAATGGCGCCGAAGCTGAGCACGGCGAACAGGCTGGCACGGGCGAAGGTATTGAAGTTCATGGCATCTCTCCTGTGTAACGCTTGAGGGTGGGGAGTTGTGCTCCCCGGTCGAGAGCCATTTCACGCCGGCCAGGTATCCCGTATGTGTCGCCCGAAGCTGTGATGTGCTTCCTCCTGTGTCTGTACACATGCCAGATACACTGCAATACAAACCCCCGCAGGCAAGCGCGATTGCGCTCGGTACACTGCGCCCATCCCTTCTTGCACAGGAACGCAGCGCATGGAACACGTCGATCACATCCTGATCGTCGACGACGACCGCGAAATCCGCGAACTGGTCGGCAACTACCTGAAGAAGAACGGCCTGCGCACCAGCATCGTCGCCGACGGCCGGCAGATGCGCGCCTTTCTCGAAGCCAACAGCGTCGACCTGATCGTCCTGGACATCATGATGCCCGGCGACGACGGCCTGCTGTTGTGCCGCGAGCTGCGCGCCGGCAAGCACCGCAACACCCCGGTGCTGATGCTGACCGCCCGCAACGACGAAACCGACCGCATCATCGGCCTGGAAATGGGCGCCGACGATTACCTGACCAAGCCGTTCTCGGCCCGCGAACTTCTGGCCCGTATCAATGCCGTGCTGCGCCGCACGCGCATGCTGCCGCCCAACCTGACCATCAGCGAAAGCAGCCGCCTGCTCGGCTTCGGCCAGTGGCGGCTGGACACCACCGCGCGCCACCTGCTCGACAGCGAAGGCACCCTGGTCGCCCTGAGCGGTGCCGAATACCGCCTGCTGCGGGTGTTTCTCGACCACCCGCAGCGGGTGCTCAGCCGTGAGCAGTTGCTCAACCTGACCCAGGGCCGCGAAGCCGACATCTTCGACCGCTCCATCGACCTGCTGGTCAGCCGCCTGCGCCAGCGCCTGGGTGACGACGCCCGCGAACCCAGCTGCATCAAGACCGTGCGCAGCGAGGGCTACGTGTTCTCGCTGCCGGTGCAACTGCTCGAGTCGCCATCATGAAGTGGCCACGTACCCTGGCCTCGCGCCTGGCACTGATCTTCTTCACCGGCCTGGTGCTGGCCTACGGCCTGTCGTTCGGCCTGCAGGCCTACGAGCGTTACATCAGCAGCCGCTCGATGATGCTCAGCACCCTGGAGCAGGACGTGGCCACCTCGGTGGCCATCCTCGACCGCCTGCCCGCGGCCGAGCGCGCCGCCTGGTTGCCACGCCTGGAGCGGCGTACCTACCGCTACCGGCTGGACCAGGGCCTGGCGGGCGAAGCCATGCCGACCAGCGACCCGCCCATGGCCGCCGACTCGATCGTCAAGGCCATTGGCGCCGACTATCGCCTTTCCTTCCAGGAAATCCCCGGCCCGAATGCGCACTTCCAGGCACACCTGACCCTGGCCGATGGCGCACCGCTGACCATCGACGTCACCCCATCGCCGGTCCCGGTGGCACGTTGGCTGCCCGTGGTGTTGCTGATCCAGCTGGCCGTGCTGTTGCTGTGCACCTGGCTGGCGGTACGCCTGGCGATCGGCCCGCTGACCCGCCTGGCCCGTGCGGTGGACAACCTCGACCCGGACAAGCCTGGCGTGCAGCTGGATGAAAGCGGCCCGCGCGAGGTGCGCTACGCCGCCGTGGCCTTCAACGCCCTGCAGGCGCGCATCGCTGCGTACCTCAAGGAACGCATGCAGTTGCTGGCGGCCATTTCCCACGACCTGCAAACACCGATCACGCGCATGAAGCTGCGTGTCGAAGTGATGGACGAAGGGGTGGAAAAGGACAAGCTGTGGAGCGACCTGGGTGAAATGGAACACCTGGTGCGCGAAGGCGTGGCCTATGCCCGCAGCATGGACACCAGCACCGAGGCCCCGTGCCGGGTCAACCTCGATGCCTTTCTCGACAGCCTGGTGTTCGATTACCAGGACAGTGGCGCCCAGGTCGAGCGCCATGGCAGCAGCGGCAGTCTGCTGGAAACCCGCCCGCATGCCCTGCGCCGAGTGCTGGTGAACCTGGTGGACAACGCCCTCAAGTTTGCCGGTGCTGCCGAGCTGGAGGTGTGCCGCGAGGGCGAAAGGACCCTGATCCGCGTGCTCGACAACGGGCCAGGCATACCCGGTGGCGAACTGGATGAAGTGCTCAAGCCGTTCTATCGCGTGGAAGGTTCACGCAACCGCAGCACCGGCGGCACCGGGCTGGGGTTGGCGATTGCCCATCAGCTGATCCAGGCCATGGGCGGCCGACTGACCCTGAGCAACCGCGCAGGCGGCGGGCTGTGCGCGCAGATCGAGCTCAAATGACAGTTTGTGGGAGCGGCCTTGCGTCGCGATAGGGCTGCGCAGCAGCCCCAGGTTTTCAGCTTCGTCGCATGAATTGCCGGGGCCGCTTTGCGGCCCTTTCGCGACGCAAGGCCGCTCCCACAAAAAGCAGGTGGCGCTTGAAGTATCAGTACACTCCGATACACAACCCCACCACCGCCGACACACTGCAGATACCCCACCCCGACACACTCCCGGTCACACAACCACACCCCGGGAGCCTCCAGATGAAACCCCTCACCCTTCCCTCCGGCTGGAAGCTGTTCGCCACGCTCGCCGGCCTGACCCTGGCGATGACTGCCGTGGTCCTGGCCAGCCAACCTGATCCGGACGGCCTGCGCAGCGCGATCCGTGCCACTGCGCGCAGCTCCTTCGCGCTATTCCTGCTGGCCTTCCTGGCCTCGTCGCTGGTGACCTTGCTGCCTGGCACCAGCAGCCGCCGCATCCTCCAGGAACGGCGCTATCTGGGGTTGGCATTCGCCTTTTCCCACACCGTGCACGGCGTACTGATCTACCGCTATGCCCAGCAATTCCCCGAGCTGTTCTGGGCCGGCCGCACGCTCACTTCCAGCCTGCCCGGCACCCTCGGCTACCTGTTCCTGCTGCTGCTCACCATCACCTCGTTCAAGGCCCCGATGCGCCTGTTGGGTGGCCGTGCCTGGCAGGCCCTGCACAGCACCGGCATGTGGGTACTGGCCGCGGTGTTCTGCCTGTCGTTCTACAAACGCATCCCAATGGGCGGCTGGTACCCGCTGGCGTTCGCCCTGATGTTCAGCGCCATCGCCGTCAAGCTCACCGCCAAGCTGGCCCGCCAGCAACGCCGTAACGCCCGTGCCCTTTCCTGAAGAGAGAAACCAGCATGACCACCTTGACCCGCACCCTGACCACCTTCGACCGTTTCGGTACCTGGAGCGCCGACCTGCCGTTGCGGCTGTTCCTGGCCTGGGAATTTTTCGAATCCGGCTGGGAGAAATTCAATGGCAGCAACTGGTTCGCCGACCTGCAAGCGAACTTCCCGTTCCCCTTCAACCTGCTGCCTGCAGAGCTGAACTGGCAGCTATCGATGTGGGCAGAGCTGATCCTGCCGTTACTGCTGTTGCTGGGGCTGGGTACCCGGCTGGCCTCGTTGGGGCTGATGGTGGTGACCGTGGTGGCGATTGCCGCGGTACATTGGCCGGCGCACTGGTCGAGCCTGGCCGAGCTGGCCCAAGGGTATGCGATTACCGACCAGGGCTTTGGCAACTTCAAGTTGCCGCTGATCTACCTGGTGGCGTTGCTGCCACTGCTGCTGAAAGGGGCTGGGCGGTTGAGCCTGGATCATTGGCTCAGAGGGCGGTTCTGCAGGTGATATCGCCGGGGCTGCGTTGCAGCCCATCGCGACACAAGGCCGCTCCTACAGGGGATCGTGTACCTCTGTAGGAGCGGCCTTGTGTCGCGATAGGGGCGCAAGGCGCCCCCCGTACCCGCACTCAACCTGTACCGATGATGACCCCCTGCTCGCGCAATCCCTCCAGCAACGCCAACCCCTCCTCCACAGCACCGCCCAACGCCTCCAACCGAGCCCGCCCACTGCCCTGTTCCAATGCCAGCAACCGGTACGCCAGCGGCGCCAGGCGCGCGAAGCGCACCTTCAGCTCCGCATCGCGATAAACCAGCAACAAGGTCGGCGCCTCTGGCGCGACCGCTGGCTGGTAATCCGCCCCGATCCGCTCCACCGGCCAGCGATAGGCCAACACCCGTGCCACACACGACAACAGTGGCTCCCCTTCCAGCAGGTCGCCTGCCGGGTCATGGGCCGGGTCCTCGGCATCGCTCAGATACAACTGCGCCTCGACCCACTCATAGTGCGCCAGCTCCAGCTGCCAGGGCGCATCCAGCTCGATGCCTTGCAGGTAATCGACGAACGCTTGAGCAATCTCGGTGAACAACGGTGTCTGGCTGCGATAGTTGGCATAGAAATCTCGCACTCGGGCATGCCAGCGCGGCTCGCCCAACGCCTGGCGCATCACCGGAAAACTGCCGGCCAGCAAACCTTCGATAGCACCATAGAACAGCTCGCGGTAAACCTTCAGGCGCCGGGCCTCCACGCCTGGTGGCGGCGCATGGCGCTGCGGGTCACGCAGGTGCCGGGCCAAGGTGTACTGCTGCTCACGCAAGGTCTCATTCATTTGCATGCCCTCCCGCAGCACGCTGCACAGTGCGGATGCGCGCCGCCTCGGCGAGCAGTTCGGCCAGCGGCGGATAGTTGAAATCACGCTCGAGCACGGTCGGTTGCGCACCGAAGCGCGCACAGGCGACCGCGTACAGCGCCCACACATCCTCCTTCACCGCAGCCCCATGGGTGTCTACCTTGAGGTCCGGCGCTTCATCGTAATGGCCAGCCACATGCATGCCGGTCACCCGCGCCTGGGGCAAGCCCGCAAGGAATTCGCGGGCGTCGTAGCCGTGATTGCAGGCATTGACGAAGACGTTGTTGACGTCCAGCAGCAGGTCGCAGTCGGCCTCATCGAGTACCGCGCGGATGAACTCGAGTTCACTCATCGCCTGGTACGGTGCGGCGTAGTAGCTGATGTTTTCCACGGCAATGCGCCGCTCCAGGTATTCCTGGGCCTGGCGAATCCGCGCGGCCACATGGCGCACCGCTTCGTCGGTGAATGGAATGGGCATCAGGTCGTACAGGTGCCCGTCATCACTGCAGTAGCTCAGGTGCTCGCTGTACAGGCGCACCTGGTGGCGATCGAGAAACTGGCGGGTGTGGCCAAGGAAATGGCGGTCCAGCGGCTCGCTGCCACCCAGCGACAACGACAGCCCGTGGCAGGTAATGGCAAAACGCTCGGCCAACTGCGCCAGGCCCTTGCCGTAGGCACCGCCCACGGCAACCCAGTTTTCCGGTGCGCATTCCAGGAAGTCCACGGCGCCAGCCTCCATGGCCAGCAGTTCCGGCAGCAGGCCGCGACGCAGGCCTAGCCCGGCCTCTAAAGGTACAGGGGACAAAGATGTGGGGTGCATGAAAAGGTCTCCGCAACAGGCACAACGCCCCGCCTGACCAGCAGGAGGGGCGTTGCGCGGTTCATGGGGCAGAAGGTCAGGACTTGCCGGTCAGGTGGCTGAACAAGCCTTCGGGCATGGCCTTGCCATTAGCCTGGTAGATCGCCTTGAGGTGATCCGCCGCCTCCTGTTCGGAGATGAAGCCATCATGGTTGCTGTCGATCTTGTCGAAGTCGCCGGCACGGTCCTTGGCCACCGCCAGGAACTCGTCGCGCGAGACCTTGCCGTCGTGGTTGCTGTCGGTCTTGGCGAACGAGGCATCACCACACTTGCCCTCGCCACACTTGCCTTCGGCACCGGCCTTGGCGCTGGCGCCGCACTTGCCCTCACCGCATTTGCCTTCGCCCTGGGTGGCCTTGGCGCTGCCACCACATTTGCCTTCACCACACTTGCCCTCGCCTGCCACCTTGGCCGAAGCCAGCTGGTAACCCTGGGCCAACGGCTCGACGGCAAAGGCGCTGCTGCTCAATGCCATGCTGCCGATCAGGGCAGCGCCGAGCAGGCCGAGGGTGTTTCGTACTTGAGTCATGGTGTCGCTCCACTGTGGTTGGAATGTGGAGCTATTAGGCCGTTGCGGTATGTCGTGGATGTATCGCGCGGGGTGCGGTTTTGTATGGGAATGGGTCTGCAGCGTGGGCAGATACAGTGGGATACACGACGGCCCCAAGGTGCCTCGGGGCCGTCGTGCAGGGTCAGTCTTCCAGCGGCTTGGGCGGCGCGGCAGGTTTGGCGGGCTTGGCGGGCTTGCTGTCCTTGGCCTTGGGTTCCGGTGCCGCCGCTGCCACAGGCTCCGGCGCCGACACGGCTTTTTCGCTGGCGGGCAGATCATCGACCGCCTTGAGGATCACCTGCGGGTCGATAGCCCCTCCCTCTTCGTCGTCCTTGAGCATGTGCCGCTCACCGTCCTTGCCCACCAGGATCACCTTGGTGCCTTTGCTGGCACCCAGCTTCAACTCGCGGATCAGGGCCATGGTGGTCTGCTGCTCGAGGTTCTTGTCCTCACGCTTGCCCATCATGTTGGCAACGCTGTACACCACCAGGTTGCGCTCTTTGAAGGCGGCCTGGGTGGCCGGGTCCTTGAGGGCCTCGTTCAACCCACGCAAGGTCGGGTCGGCGCTGCTGGGCGCAATGACGACCAAGGGCCTGGCCTTGCCCAGTTCCTTGGCCAGCGGCGCGTCACTGTCGGCAGCAAACACAGGGCCGACGAGCGCGAGCAAGGTGGCGAGGGTCAGTGACCGGACGAGCATGCGTATCTCCTTATTATCTCGATAAACCAGAAGACTACAGATCAGGGCGAAAGATCCGACGGGCGAGCGTAAACCAGCACGAGGCCTCCATGTTTGAATGAACAGTAACCGGCGGTTACCAAGTGCGCTCATTCCCTGTCCCGAGCCCCCAAAATACGTCTATCACGCGTAAATTGAGCATAGTCCAATGCGCCCTTGTCATACCCACCGTCGCAGAGCCTCGTTGGTCAGTTGGAGTTCGGTTTGTTCCGTCCACTCATTGACCTGCGCCTGCAACCTTTCGGAGGACTTTGCATCAGCATCTTCCGCCAACTGGTCGTAAAAACGCTGCGGCACTTCCAGTTCGCGTACATAACGTCGCTCGAGATAATTTTTCCAGAACGGTTGCTGGGCCATCCACACCGGCAGCGATCCAGGCTCGTTAAGTCTTACCTGCTCAGCGGCGCGTGTGACTGAAGCTTCATCCAGGTGCGGGATCGCGGAATGGAGCATGCTTCGCGCGTTGTCAAGCAGGTCCAGCCTCTCGCGCAAGCGGATCGAGTAGGCAAGCACCCACTCGATGGACTCGCTCGCCCAACCAGCAGCCTCAGCCTCGCGCAAAGCGATGAAGTCAAGTTCCCTTTGCCTCCACAACTGCCGCGCCAGTTTCACCAGGACTTGTTCCTTGTTGCCAGAAGGGGCAGCCTGCTCGGCTTCCCACACATAGTATCGAATTTCAAGCTGCTGGAAGACAACCGTGGCATTGTCGGGGCAGTTCTCAACCAGTGCAAAGGGGAAAATTTCATTGGCCAGTGCTGGAGAGTTGTCCACCTTTTCCATCATGGTCAGAACGCGTGAGGCCAGCAATTCCCCATATCGAGGATGGGTGAAGTCTCGCGAGCGCGTGAGCTGTTTCAGCAGTCGCATGAAGTTTGTCACTCCATCCATTTGCTCGATACTGCTCCACAGGATACCCAGAATTTCGCGCCTATCGTCTTGCAGGCGGTTCAGGGGGTCCAGGGGGTGCAGGCGGTCCATCCACATAAACTTTTGAGGAACTGAACTATCCTCCGGAATTTTCCAGGCCGCCTGCGCATCTTCAGCCTGTTGCAGAAGCACAGAATTGCCTGACAGCGCCACGTAGCCGTGTCGCCACAACGTGGACAGGATGAAGTTAGGGGGCAACAGAGAGATGGAATTGTGGGAAGCATCGAGCATGTACAACGTCTGACAATCCGTGATGCCCTCTGGCAGCAATACCAACCCGGCATTGCGCAGACGCAGTTCGGCCAACTGGCTCATCCCCGCCACAGAAAAGGTCATGTTCAAGCGGTTGTCCGAAAGGTTCAGGTAACGTAACCGGCTGCAGAGCCCAAGCGCTCGAGCCTGGGGTTCGTCCAGTGAGATGCGATTGCCGGACAAGTCGAGTATGCGCAGGTCATTGAGCAACGACAGGCTCTCTGGTAGACGTCGCAATTGGTTGTAACTCAGTTCCAGCGAGGTCAGATTGGGGAATGAAAGCAGGAATTGCTCTGGCACTTCTTTCAGCAACAGGCTACGCAGGGAAAGTTCGGTAATATGCGGGAAGCTGAAGAGTGGGCCCAATTCAGGCAATGAGCACAGGTCGCGCGGTTCGTAATGCCACACCAAAGCCGGACGTTCATCTTCAGGTGCAACTAGACCGGGTACCCGTTCCCGCCAGCATTGCATGAGTGCTTTGCGAAACCGCTTGCGCTCGGTTCGTTCGCCGACCAGCAACCCTCGCCGCTCCCAGCTTTTCAGGTGCTCGCTCAAACGGCGGGCCTGCTCTTCGAGCACACCGAGCTGGGTGTCGGTATCATGTCCCAAAACATGCAAGTTGGTCAGCCAGGCTTCGATCTGCTCGTCACTGTACGCTGGGTAAAGGTCGCGCAGACGCGCCTCGAACGCCCGGGGTCGGGACGCAGGCCGGGCAAAGCGTCCCTGGCTGCCGCCCAGCGGGTAGCCGACCCTGCCATCCTCCAGGCGCAGCGGCGCCAGCATCCATGGCTGTCGAGGGTTTTTGCCCAACACCTGAGCGAGTACCCTGCTGTGCCCGGGCATTTGCCGGGCCAACACTGCTCTCAAACCCGGGGCGTAGGGTTCAGTGATACCGAGTGCAGCATGATCGGCCGGGGCAAACGCAGCCGCCAAGGTCTCGAACAGCTCGCCGGGGCCGCGCAGCTCGATGCCTAGCGCATCTTCAAGCTCGAACTGCCCGTTGTCATGCAAAAGCCTGTAGTTCTGCCCGTCGCCAGCAGTAGTCATTACCGGCTGCGGGCTATCACCATCGTACAGCCGCCAGCGCGGCCTGGCCTCCCTGACATCCAGAGTCTCCAGCAGCGTCAGCGCGACCTTGGCCTGGTCCAGGGTCTGGGGCGTCTCGATGAACAGCGCCTCGCAGGCACGCGCAACACGTATGCGCAGTACGCTCAGCCTGGCCCTTTCGACCAGCCGAAACGGCACCGTGCCGCTGACCAGTGCCTGAAACTCCGCACCTTCTGCCGAAAGCTCACCCACAAGCTCGCGCGCCGCTCGGCGATGCAGGCTCGGGAATGCCTTGCGCAAGGTTGCCACCGCCGCATCGTCTGGCTCCTGCTGCCCGTCATACACCTGTTGAAACAGCTGGCGCCGCCTTGCCGAGAGCTGCGCCGCCAATGCTGGCCCGCCCTGCTCGGTGACGCCAGGCAAGGCGCGGGCCTTCGCCAGCAACGGCGCGTCCTCCGGCACCCGCCCAAGCTTCAGATCGTCCAGCAGGGTTTGCAGCCGGCGGTCGATCAGCAGGCGCTCTACGGTATCGACCAGCTCGGCCTCAGGCGGCCGGCCGTACACATGCAGCGCCCGAAGATGGTCTGCATCCAGGGCATGGACGGCCATGGCCTGGTCAATCTGTTCATCATCCAGGCGAGCGAAACGCTCACCAAGGCGACGGAACATCCGGTGCTTGTCTGTCCAGCTGGCCGGTTGCTCGGTCCATAGCCGCCAGGCACCGGCGTCATTGTGACGCAACAAAGGCCCATGACCATCTCGTGGTGCCAGTTGCCACTCTTCATCTGCGCGCTGGACGATTTCATAGTTGTGGCCGTCCATGGTCATCCAGCTTCTGTCCTGGGCACGGTAGATGCCCATTTCATCGGCCACTTCCCCAGCGGGAGGTGCAGCGCTGCGAAACGGCACCAGGTCTCCATTCCAGAGCTTCTCGCTGCCGTCTTCCAGGCGCGCTGGCACCCACTGGTCCAATGCGGCCCAGGCCCGGCTCGCTTCCCGCCATACCACAGCGGTTACTCCGATCACGGCCAGGTCTTTGGTCACGTTGAGTACATGGTCCATTGCGGCGCTGGTATCGCCCTCGCGCCAGTCTTCCACGGCCTGGAACAACTCGCCCAGCAGGTCCCAGACCATTACCGCCAGCAGCAGTGCATTGAGTGCGGGGACAAACACGCCCGCCACGGTGGCCAGTGTCCAACCCTCGGCAACCAACCTTTGTTGATGGGCTTCCTGGGCCTTGCGATCCAGTTCTGACACCGGCGTGGCAATCAGCGCAGCATCGTCCTTGATATGGGCAATGCGCTCGTCGGCAAGGTGGGCGAACAAGGGTAGCGGGTAGTCCCGTATGTGCTGGTCCATTTCCCGGGTTGCCCAATCGGCGACGCTCACCAGGTCCTTGGCAACCCTGGAGAAGAACTGCTGGCTGTCGCGCCGGCGTACGAAGCGTTTGAAGAAATCCTGATAGCGCTTGTCTCGCAGACGCTTGCCCAAGACCTTACGGGTGAAGCTTTCCAGGTCGCGGCTTGCGGTCCAGGGACCGTGGGGGTCATCGGGAATGTAGACAAGGATCTTGCGGCTGACTTTGTCATGAAATAGATCGAGTATCACGATCTGTTGCAAATCGCAGCCGAACGCCTTGAGTTGCCGGGCCACTACTTTCGACTCGTACAACGTGCCAGGTCTGCCGTGCTTGCATAGCTCTAGCACCAGGTCCAGTTCGGCAGCACTCAGGACTCCATCACCTTTAGCCTTGCAGGCATCGATCAGCATGACCGAGCTGTAAAGCTGGGCAAGTGTCGAAGCCATGCTGCGCCAGCCGCTTGCCTGGCTGCTCGGCGCTTTGAGCACGCTGTCCAGGTGCTGTTGATAGCGCTTGCCCAGATCCAGCTGGCGGCACAAGCGTGCGAAGGCTGGTGCGGTTGGTGAGGCGAGCCGTCGCGACAGGCTGTCGACGATACAGTTGTCCTTGTGCTGCTCGTTCCGCCCCTCGCCGGGCGTGAAGTTGTCCAGTGCCGCCTCGATCAGCGGTACGTCGAAATAGTCCTTTTCCAAAACCGGATAGCGCCCCCACACGGTGCCCTGGCTGGGAGCGGTGTAGGTGTACCAGCGCCTGAAATACAGGCCATCGACATTTTCCCTGGTGCCGAATTCTTCCTGCATGGCGTGTTGCAGCAGCGGCTTGACGAAACGGTCGATGCCCTGGATGCGCGCAAGCTCCTTTTCCAGCCACTGTCGACAGTCCAGGCTATCTTTCAACGCCTCGCGCAATGCAGCATGCTGCGATTCATACAGACCGTTGGCCGGGATGTTCTGCTCGGTCGGCGATACGATACGCAGCCGGCGAATCCATCTGGGCAGTCGCTTGACGATGAGGTTGTCCTGATAGGCCTGCTCCATGGCCAGCGTATCGGCGGTTGGCGGTTGTTCCTTGCTGGGTGTAGTCACGATGTTGCGCCTCGGGCTGATCAAAAGGCCCGACACTAGACGCAGGCTTGCCAAGCGATTAGCTAGATAGCTACCACCTCTTCAGAACAGCGCCAGCTGCTGGCCGGTCAACCCTTCGAAACTGTCGCCAACGAAAGGCAGGATGGCATCGGCCACCGGCTGCAGCTGCCGCGTCAGGTAATGCTCGTAGTCCACCGGCGCTTGCAGGTTTTCCAGGGGTTCTGGGCCCGCCAGGGTGATCAGATAGCTGATCCAGCCGCCGCGCTGGTATTGCAACGGGCGGCCAAGGCGGCGGTTGTAGTCATCGGCCAGCCGGGCCGCACGCACGTGCGGCGGCACATTGCGCTGGTAATCGGCTAGCGGCCGGCGCAAACGCTTGCGGTACACCATCAGCTCATTGAGCTCGCCCGCCAGGGTGCGCCGTACATAATCGCGCACATACGCCTGGTAAGGCTCCCCGCGGAATATCCGGCCATAAAGCTCCTGCTGGAACTCCCGGGCCAGCGGCGACCAGTCGGTACGCACCGACTCCAGGCCCTTGTAGACCATCTGCTCGCTGCCATCGGCCCGCTGCACCAGCCCGGCGTAGCGCTTCTTGCTGCCTTCGTCCGTGCCGCGGATGGTGGGCATCAGGAAGCGCCGGTAATGCACCTCGAACTGCAGCTCCAGCGCGCTTTCCAGGTTCATCTGCTCGCGCAGGTGTTCGCGCCACCACTGGTTGACCTGGGCTACCAGCTCGCGGCCGATACGTGCTGCAGCCTCCTCGCCGTGGGCGCCCTTTAGCCAGACGAAGGTGGAGTCGGTATCGCCGTAGATCACCTCGTAGCCCCTGGCTTCGATCAGCGCGCGGGTCTGGCGCATGATCTGGTGCCCGCGCATGGTGATCGACGAAGCCAGGCGCGGGTCGAAGAAGCGGCAGCCGCTCGAGCCCAGCACCCCGTAGAAGGCATTCATGATGATCTTCAGCGCTTGCGACAGCGGCGCGTTGCCCTCGCGCTTGGCTGCTTCCCGGCCCTGCCATACCCGCTCGACGATAGCCGGCAGGCAATGCTCGCTACGGGAAAAACGCCCCCCGCGGAAGCCTTCCACCGAGTGTTCATCGTCGGGCAGGCGCAAGCCTTCGACCAGCCCCACCGGGTCGATCAGGAAGGTACGTATGATCGACGGGTACAGGCTCTTGTAGTCCAGCACCAACACCGAGTCGTACAGGCCCGGGCGCGAATCCATGACGAAGCCACCGGGGCTGGCTTCGTCGGGGCGGCTGCCGAGGTTGGGGGCGACAAAGCCCAGGCGGTGCATCTGCGGGATGTACAAGTGGCAGAACGCGGCCACCGAACCACCGCTGCGGTCCACCGCAAGGCCGGTGACCGAAGACCGCTCCAGCAGGAATTCGAGCAGGCGGGTGTGGGCAAAGATGCGCGTCACCAGCTCGCAATCCTTGAGGTTGTAGCGCGCCAACGCCGGCTTGTCCTCGGCGAAGCGGCGGTTGATTTCATCCATGCGCTGGTACGGCGTGTCGATGGCCTTGCCTTCTCCGAGCAAGGTCTGGGCGACACTTTCGAGGCTGAACGACGGGAAGCTCCAGGTCGCCGAGCGCAGCGCCTCGATGCCGTCGATCAGCAGCCGCCCCGGGGCATCGGCGAACACGTGGCCACCACCGGCATGGCTGCGCAACGTCATCGGCGCGCCATTGCGCCCCAGTGCCAGCGGTACCTGCAGCAGCTTGGCGTGCTCGTGCAGCAGGCGCAGGTCGAACTGGATCAGGTTCCAGCCGATGATTGCATCCGGGTCGTGCTCGGCCATCCACTGGTTGAGGCAGGCCAGTATGCCGGCGCGGTCGGCGCAGTAGTGCAGGTCGAAGTCCAGGCCATCAGCCGTGCCGTTGGCCGGCCCGAGCATGTACACCTGGCGTTGGCCACAGCCTTCCAGGGCAATGCTGTACAACTCGCCCCGCTCGCTGGTCTCGATGTCCAGCGACACCAGGCGCAGCGGCGGGCGATAACCCGGCAGGGGCTTGAGCTGGGCATCGCAGAGCACGCCTTGGGCATCCGGTTGGCCGGTGAACTGCACCGGGGCGGTGATGAAGCGCTCCATCAGGTAGCGCTCGGGCGGGCGAATATCGGCTTCGAACACCTCGATACCGGCCGTGCGCAGGCGTTGCTCCAGCTGCATCAGTTGCCGGTGCTGGCGGCAGTACAGGCCCAGCACCGGGCGCTGGTCAAAGTCCTTCAGCTGCAGCGGCCGCAACTCGACACCGGCTTCGTTGGCCAGCAGCACCCGCGCGTGTGCCTCCTGCGCCTGGGGGATGAATGCCACCGATACCTGCGGCGCCAGGCGCAGCTGCCGTGGCCCCTGGTCGGTGGCCAGCCAGAATTCCACGCAGGTGCCTTCGGGTGTGTCATGCCAATGTCGGGTCAGGACAAAGCCCTGCTGCAACTCCACCGCGTCGACCTCTGAATCGTTTGTTGTGCTGATTGCGGCGATTCTACCGCTGACGCACCGTCGCAGCGCATTTTGTTGGGGGCAGCAGGTGTTTGTCGCAATATTTTCAGCGTCTGCGGGATCGAGCGCCGCCCGCGCGGCGCTTCGCAGCACAAGGCTGCTCCTACATCTGTTTCGGGCCAATTACGCCTGCCCCAATGCACGCGACCGCCTTGTTTGCCCGGCATGATATCGAGGTGGACACCAAGTGGCCGCGCGCCTTTGCCACAGGAATAACTGGCCCGAAACAGATGTAGGAGCAGCCTTGTGCTGCGAAGCGCCGCGCGGGCGGCGCTCGATCCCACAGGCGCTGAATCCCTCAAGACAAACACCCCCGCCACAAACCGCTCCACCGCCGGGCGCTTGCCGGCGGCCGGCCGCATGCTCGAACGCGTATTCAACCGTACAGGTAATTGATGTCCTTGCAGGCCAGCGGTGGCACCTGGCCCAGCAGGAACTCGCGCAGCTTGTGCATCTGCCGCGCCTTGGGGCTGGCCTTGAGCCAGGTCATGTAATAGCCGTCGCCAGTGGCCACCGCGTGCTTGAACGGCGTGACCAGGCGCCCGGCCAACAGGTCGGCGCTGGCCAGCACCAGGTCGACCACCGAAATACCCAGGCCTTGCTGTGCGGCCGAGATGCCCTGGTCGAGGGTATCGAACACTTGCCCGTGGTCGATGCTGATGTCCAGCGCGTCCATGCGAGCCAGCCAGCGCCGCCAGTCTCGTCGGTCAGGGGACGGGTGCAGGAATTCGCACTGGGCCAGGTCGGCAAGGTCCGGTTGTGCCTGGGCCATGTAATCCGGGTGGCACACCGGGATCAGCCATTCATCGAACAGCTTGAAACTCTCGATATCGGCGGGAAAACGCCCGTTGGCCAGGAGGATCGCACAGTCGTAGGGCTCGGAGTAGAAGTCCACGCTGTCGATGTCCATCCACACGCTGGACAGCTGCACGCTGCAGTTGTCCTCGACCTTCTTGAACGCATCCAGCGCCCGCAGCAGCCAGCGCACGGTGAGCGTGGACGGCGCCTTCAGACGCAGGCCGTAGCGGTCCTGGCGCAGCAGGGCGCAGGCATTTTCGATGATCTTGAAGCCAACCTTCAGCTCCTGCGCCAGCAGGCGCCCGTGCTCGGTCAGGGCCAGCTTCGGCCCGCGGCGTTCGAACAGGTCGCAGCCGAACATGGCTTCGAGGGTCTTGATGTGGTGGCTGACGGCGCCCTGGGTCAGGGCCAGCTCTTCCGCGGCACGGGTAAATGAGCCATAGCGAGAGGCCACCTCGAAGGCACGCAGCGCGTGCAAAGCCTGAATCCGTTCCGACATGGCGACGCCCCGAGCATGAGTAAGACTAATAGTAGGTCATAGTTCCACGCGTTTTACAACGCCAAGGACGTCTCGGAAAATGCAGGTAAATAATAAACATAACCAAGATCCTGCCTGCATGTGACTTGAACGTTCATAAAATTTACGCCTGGGGAAATCATGTCGACGGGTTATGGAACTTGCTATCGCCTGGATGCGCTGGAGCTGGCCGCTGAACATGTGCGCAACACGCAACATTGGACCTACAAAGCCGTAGAACATTTTCGCAGTGTCCTCGCCAACCCCGAGTTTCCCTGCCTGTTCGGCCGCAAGGCGGTAAACGGCGCAACCTGCCACATCCTCTTCGCCCGCGCCGGGCAGCTGGCCGATGACATCGCCATGGGCCTGGCCGACTACGTGCGCACCGTCACACCTATCCCACCCAAGCAGCGTATCGGCAGCCCACTGGTGGTGTTTCTCGAAACCGCCGCCGACTACACCCTGGCCGAGCAACAGGCGCTGGCCTGGAAGGTGTTGCGTGGCGTGCACGCGCGCGACCCGCATCCCTGGCCGCAGGGCATCCCGACCGACCCCGACGACAACGCCTGGTCGTTCTGCTTTGCCGGCATGCCGCTGTTCATCAACATGAACTTCCCCGGCCACCAGCAGATGAAAAGCCGCAACCTGGGGCCACACATCACCTTCGTCATCAACCCGCGGGCGAATTTCGACGAAGTGGCCAACGTCAACACCGAAAGCGGCCATCGTATCCGCGAACGCATCCGCGAGCGCGTGCACCACTACAACGACGGCGTCATGCCCGACACCCTTGGCTTCTTCGGCGATGCCGACAACTACGAGTGGAAGCAGTACCAACTGCAGGAGGCAGGGTCGCTCAACCCGTCCCGCTGCCCGTTCCACGCCCATGCCGTACAGCCGGCAACACCCGACATACTGATCGAGACCTGACCGTGAATACCGCACTCACCGCTACCTACGCCCTTACTGTCCTGCTACTGATCGCCACCCCCGGCCCGGTGGTGGCACTGATCGTCAACACCGCGGCCGCCTCCGGCTCACGCAAGGCCATGTTCACGGCTGTCGGCACCAACTGGGCATCACTGGTGCTGATCGGCGCGGCGGCCTGGATCATCCTCACCAGCGCCGCCATCGACAAGGCCTGGCTCAGCGCCATGAGCCTGCTGGGTTGCCTGTTCATCGGCTACATTGCCGTCGGCACGCTGCGGGACGCCCTGCAGGCGCCGGCAGCCGAGGCACCGGGCGAGCTCGCCAAACCTGGCCGCGGCGGGCTGCTGCAAGGTTTCATGGTGGGCATTTCCAACCCGAAGGACATCATTTTCTTCATCGCCTTCTTCCCGCAGTTCATTCAGATCACCGAATCGTTCGGCAAGAGCATGGTGGTGCTGTCGATGCTGTGGGTAGCCATCGATTTTGCCGTGCTCAGCCTGTACATCTTCGCCATCGGAAAGATCGCCTCGCAGCGCAGCAACCGCATGATCAGCCTGGCCTCGGGGGTCGCCCTGCTGCTGATCGCCGCCGGCGGCCTGCTGTACAACGTCAAGGAGCTGGCGGCCTGAACGTGACGCAAGGTGCCCGCTGCAACAGAAGGAGAACCCATGACCGCGACTGACACGACCCCGTCGCCTTCGCCGTTGCAACAGGACTACCAGCGCTTTCTGCTGCTGGGCAGCCGGCGCGCCCCGCACACCGTGCATGTGCACGAAACCGGCTACCGCTCCGGCACCATCAATACCGATGCCCTGGGCCTGCGCTACAGCCATTGCGCCGGCAAGCGCTTTTCGGCAGCCGAGCGCGGTGGTGCGTCACGCATCAACCTGCTGGTCGGCGGCTCCACCGCCCTGGGCATCGGTGCCAGCTCCGACGAACACACGGTGGCCTCGCACCTGTCGATGCTGACTGGCGAAGTCTGGCTGAGCCTGGCTGGCTGCGGGCTCAATGCCAGCCAGGAGCTGCTGATGTTCCTGACCCACCAACACCGCCTTGGCCAGCTCGGCCATGTGGTGGTGCTCAGCGGCCTCAACACCCTGGCCCACGAAGCCCTCTGCGAAGTCCTCGCCAGCCTGAGCGACCCGCGGCACGCCAAGGCCTACCAGGATTTTCTCAACAGTTTCAGCGAAGGCATGCAGCCCACGGCGGCGCCCCGCCGGCAATCGCTGTGGCGGCGCATCGGCCAGGCGTTGGCCACGCCCTCGGTCGCAACACCTGCCACCTGGCCACTGTCACCCCCGGAAAAGCGCCTGGCCCGTGCCGCCGACAGCATTGGCCGGACCTTGCGCCAATGGGACCGGCTGCTGGCAGACAGCCATTCCACCCTCACCTTCATTCTGCAGCCATTGCTGCCCTGGTGCCGGGATAGCCTGCCCGCTGGCGAGCAGGCCATGCTGGACGCGCTGCAGCGGCGACCGGCGAATTTCGACCGGCTGCTGGACGGCGCGTTCGACAGCCAGTTGCACTCGGCCTTCTTCCGTCGCATCAAGAGCCAGGCCGACCCGGTGCCCTGCTATGACATGAACTGCATGCTCAGCAGCTCTCCGGTGTTCGGCGCCGACCTGTTCATCGACCGCCTGCACCTGAACGACCTGGGCAACAATGCCCTGGCCAAGGTCATTACCGCCAAGCTTGGCCTGGCCCAGGAAAAACATGCCCAGCGCAAGGTCACGCCGATCAAGCTCGTCTGACAGTTGCCAGGTGGTCTTCCGGCCAGGCCCCTTGGGTGGCTAGAATAGGCCGTCGTTCCGATCTGCCCGAGGCGCACGCTTGACCGCCATGAACATCGAAGCCATCCATCAGTACCTGGCACCCCATGGGGCTTGCCTGTGAGCCGCATGCTTCGCTTGCCCCCACTGCTGATCGCCCTGATGCCGCTGGCCGCGCACGCGCTGGAAGTGCGCATCGACCCTCATGCCGACCTGCTCTACCGCCAGGCCTTGCCCCTGCTGGAGCAGGCCGACAGCCAGGACGACGGCGCCAGCACGCTGCGCACGGCCATCGGCGGCGACCCGGAGCTCAGCCGCCAGGGCCAGGCCATGGCCCACACCTTGCCGACAGCCGTCGCCTTGCTGAAAAAGTCCGTGGAGCTGGGCCACCCGGTCGCACAGTACCGCCTGGCGCTGTACTACATGACCTACCTGCCCGCCGCGCAAATCCCGGATGCCGCCTGCCCGCTGCTCGAAGCCAGCCTCAGACAGGGCTTTGCCGCACCGGCGCCGGCCATCGCCACCTGGTGCCCGCCTTATAACGTCAGCAGCGAGTACCGTACTGCGCTGGAGGCCATCCCCAACATGGCTACCGTGTATGCGCCCTATTACCCGCAACCGGCCACGCGCCTGGCCTGCAACCGCAACCGGCCACAAGGCCTGGAAATGCAGTGGGGGCGCCAGCGTGACTACCAGGCCGAGGTATACCGCCTGCTCGGCGACCTCGACCCGCAGCACCGCCAGAGCCTGCTGCAGAAGGCCGTGGACACCAACGGCTGCGTGACAGCGCAGCAGCACCTGACCAGCCGTCCGTAACACGTACACGGCTCCCGTGTAGGAGCGGCCTTGTGTCGCGATGGGGCGCGCAGCGGCCCCGGCAATATCTGCGGCGAAGCTGAAATCCTGGGGCCGCTGCGCACCCCATCGCGACACAAGGCCGCTCCTACAAGGGACCGTGCCAGGCATAGCAAGATCGTTCAAGCCATCCCCCGCCCCGTCTGGCATGCTGGCCTGCCAACGTACACGCACTGCAGCCACCATGCCCCACATCGCCCGCCAAGCCTTTCTCCACGGCGCCATCGCCATCCTCCCGTTGTCCCTGGCCGTCGCCCCCTGGGGCCTGCTGGCCGGCTCCATGGCCATCGAGGCCAACCTCAGCGCCTGGGAGGGGCAAGGGCTGTCGGCCATCGTCTTCGCCGGTGCCGCGCAACTGGTGGCGATCGGCATGCTCAAGGGCGGCGCCAACCTGGCGTCGATCCTGCTGACCACCCTGCTGCTGACCTCGCAGCACCTGCTGTATGGCCTGACGATGCGCCCGGTGCTGTCCAGCCAGCCGCTGCGCTGGCGGCTGGGCCTGGGCTTCCTGCTCACCGACGAGTTCTTCGCCCTGACCAGCCAGTACGACCAGCAGCAGTTCAACCGCTGGTACGCCCTGGGCGTGGGCCTGACCTTCTACGTCGCCTGGAACCTGTTCACCCTGGCCGGCATCCTGCTGGGGCAGAACATTCCGCACCTGGACCAGCTCGGCCTGGACTTTTCCATTGTCGCCACCTTCGTCGCCCTGATCGCGCCGCTGGTGCGCAACCTGGCCACGCTGGTGTGCGTGGCGCTGTCGCTGCTCTGTTCGGTGCTGTTCAGCTACTGGCACTGGGAAACCGCCCTGGTGGCCGCAGGCCTGCTGGGCATGAGCGCCGGTTTCGTCTGCCAGAAATTCACCGGAGCCCGCGCATGACCTGGGTCCTGATTCTTGCCATGGGCGCCATCGTGTTCCTCAACCGCTATGCGTTCCTGGAGCCGCGCCTGCCCTTGCGCCTGAGCTCCAACGCCCGGCAGTTCCTCGGCTTTGCCGTGCCGGGCATGCTCACCGCAATCTGCGGCCCGATCATCTTCATGCCCGAGCACCAGTTGAACCTGAGCCTGCTCAACCCCTACCTGCTGGGTTCGCTGGTGGCCATCGCCCTGGTGCTGTTGACCCGCAGCGTGTTGCTGAGCATGCTGGTGAGCATGTTGATCTTCTTCCTCCTGCGCAGCTGGCTGGCATGAGCACGCCCCTGCGCGAGCAGACACACCTCTGGCAGGCGCCGGCACTGGGCGACGTCGAGATGCTGCACGCGCGCTATTTCCAGCAGCGTTTCGCCCCGCATGTGCATGAAGGCTATGTATTCACCGTGATCGAGTCGGGCGCCCAGCGCTTCTGGCATCGCGGCAGCGAGCACCTGGCGCCGGTCGGCAGCATGGTGTTGATCAACCCCGACGAACTGCACACCGGGGCCACCGCCCACGAAGCGGGCTGGCGCTACCGAGGGTTCTACCCGGAACATGAACGGGTAACCGGGGTGCTCGACGAACTGGAACTGGGCCGCCACGGCATGCCCAGCTTCAAGGACAGCGTGATCCACGACCCGGCCCTGGCGCTTGCCTTCAGCCAGTTGCACCAGCTGTCCGAAGCCGGTGCCAGCGCCCTGCAGCAGCAGACCGCCTGGCGCCAGGCGGTGCTGGCCCTGGTGCAACGGCACGGGCAATGCGCCGAACCAGCCGCGCCTGGCCACGAACCGCTGGCAGTGGCCCGCGCCCGTGAGCTGCTGGAAAGCCAACTGGCCGACCCGCCCTCGCTCGAGGCCCTGGCGGCGGCGGTCAACCTGTCGCCATTCCATTTCGCCCGGGTGTTCCGCCAGGCCACCGGCCTGCCGCCACATGCCTGGTTGAAGCAGCGGCGCCTGGCCCGTGCGCGGGAAATGCTCAAGCGTGGCTGGGCTGCCTCGGAGGTGGCGTTCGACCTGGGCTTTGCCGATCAGAGCCATTTGAGCCGGCAGTTCAAGCAGGCCTATGGGGTAACGCCAGGGGCTTATCGCAGCGCCTGCCTGCAGGGCTGAGCTGCGACAGCCGGCCTCAGGCGGGCCGGCCAGCCACTGCTACACTGACAAGGCTGAATGGAGGATCCTGCCATGTCCGAAAGAGAGCTCACCACCCTCCTGTCGCTGATGAACCAGCGCCAGGCCTGCCTGAGCAGTGCCTGCAAGGAGATAGCCGACTGGATCGACCGGCAGGGCGACGTGCCCGCCGCCGGCAAGATCCGCGCAAGTCTCAAGGCCCTGGAGGCCGATGAGGCCCAGGTCCGCAAGACCTTGACCTCGCTGACCCTCGACAGGCCGCTGCCCAAGTTTCGCAGCTGATTGAACCGGGGGCTGCCTGGCAGCCCATCGCGACACAAGGCCGTTCCCACAGGGGATACGCGTTCTCCTGTGGGAGCGGCCTTGTGTCGCGATGGGGCGCAAAGCGCCCCCAAAGGGTTCAGCCTGATCAGTGCTTCATGTGCATGTGATCATGCCCACCGCCCGCCTCCGCGTTGAGCGCACGCACTTCGGCCTGTACGTCCAGGGTTTCCTTGGCCCCCTTGGCATCTTCGATGGTCAGGGTCAGCGGCACTTTCTCGCCTTCCTTCACCTGATTGTTCAGGCCCATCAGCATCACATGCAGGCTGTTCGGGTCGAGAGTTACGGCCTTGCCGGCCGGCAACTCGACCGCCTTGACTTCACGCATGCCCATCACATCACCGTTCATGGTCATCTCGTGCACCTGCACGGTCTTGGCCACAGGCGAAGCCACGCCCACCAGCTTGCTGTCGCTGCTGGCGGTCAGGGTCATGAAGGCACCGGTGGACTGCTGGTGCGGCACGGTCGCCCGCACCCAGGCGTCGCTCACGGTGGTCTGGGCCAGGGCCGGCAGCGCCAGGCCCATCAGGACCAGGGCAGCCAGGCCCTGCTTGATCGGTTGCATCGACATTCAGCAGATCTCCATCAGGGTGACCAGGTCTTCGGCGCATTCCTGGGCGGTCAGGGAATGGCCCAGGCTCAGGCGCAGGGTGCCACGCGTATCGTAGACGTAGCTGGTGGACGAGTGAGAGACGGTATAGGTATCACCGGCCGGGACTTTCTCGTAGAACACCTTGAACTCTTTGGCCACCGCAGCGATTTCCTCGGGGGTGCCGGTCAGCGCGGTGAACGACGGGTCGAACGCCTTCACGTAGGCATCGAGCACCTCGGGGGTGTCGCGCTCCGGGTCCAGGGTAATCAACACCACCTGGAACAGGTCGCGATCGCGGCCGCGCAGCAGCTTGCGGATTTGCGCAGCGCGCGCCAGGGTGGTCGGGCACACGGCCGGGCACTGGGTGAAGCCGAAGAAGATCATCGGCATGCTGCCGTAGAAGCTCGACAGGGTGCGCACATTGCCTTGGGTGTCCTTGAGGCTGAACTTGCGCCCAAGGATTTCGTTGCTCATGTTCTTGCCGTACTTGAACTCGAGCCCCCGGGCCGGGCTGCAGCCTGCGAGCAGGCCAAGCCCGAGAACGCCCATCCCGGCGACAACTGCGCGCCGGGTATATAGATCATTCATGAAACCATCCTTTACAGGGAAGGTGCCGGCCCTCGGGACGGGCCGGTCGAAAAACCGGGGCATTCTGGCACGACACCCCGAGGGGTTCTACCCGACGAAGGCAAGGATTGGCTGCAGCCCTTTGAATACGGGCTGCGGCCTGTTGTCGCAGGGGTTGAAACGGTAACACTTTGTTGCTAAGGCCTGACCAGATTGTGCGGTCGTTGTGGGAGCGGCCTTGCGTCGCGAAAGGGCTGCGCAGCAGCCCCCGGGATATTGGCGGCGAAGCTGATATTGCTGGGGCCGCTTCGCGGCCCTTTCGCGACGCAAGGCCGCTCCCACACGCAACAGACCGCGCCTGCCTCTACATCAGTAGTAGGCGTTCTCTTTCTGACTGTGGTCAGTCACGTCACGCACGCCCTTCAGCTCGGGAATACGCTCGAGCAGGGTGCGCTCGATGCCTTCCTTCAGGGTCACGTCGGCCTGGCCACAACCCTGGCAACCACCACCGAACTGCAGCACGGCAATGCCGTCGTCGACCACATCCACCAGGCTCACCTGGCCGCCGTGGCTGGCCAGGCCGGGGTTGATCTCGGTCTGCAGGTAGTAGTTGATGCGCTCGTTGATCGGGCTGTCTTCGTTGACCATCGGCACCTTGGCGTTCGGCGCCTTGATGGTCAGCTGGCCACCCATGCGGTCGGTGGCATAGTCGACCAGTGCGTCTTCCAGGAACGGCACGCTGACCGCGTCCAGGTAAGCGGTGAAGCTCTTCAGGCCCACGGCGGTGTCGTCAGGCTTCTCTTCGCCCGGCTTGCAGTAGGCGATGCAGGTTTCGGCGTACTGGGTGCCCGGCTGGGTGATGAAAATGCGAATGCCGATGCCAGGCGTGTTCTGCTTGGAGAGCAGATCGGCCAGGTAGTCATGGGCGGCGTCGGTAATGGTTATAGCGCTCATGTAGGTTCCTCACAGACTTGCGGCCAAGTGTACGCCAACCCGGCCTTCGAACAAAGTCCTAGTATTTGACTCGGGAAAGCGCATATTCAGGGGCCTGCCCCCGTGGCGCCGCCAGCCAGGCCTGCATGCGCCGGTACAGGCCGCGCTCCAGCCACTGGTAGCTGAACCACGACATTAGTCCAATGGACGGCACGCACAGGGCGAACACCAAGTACGGGTTCAACTGCAGGCGCTGGCTGGCGAACCAGCCTGCGTACAGCACCAGCACATGGACCAGGTACACCGAATACGAACAGTCGCCCAGCGCCTTGAGCAGCCGGTTGCCGCGGAACACCGGTTCCAGGGCGACGAAGGCCAGCACGATCATTGCGCTCGGCACGCCCCAGTGCAGCAAGCGCCGGGAAGCGTCCAGGTGGTAGATGGCAAGGCTTGCAACCGCCAGCAACGCCAACGGCAGCCAGCGGCCCTGGTGGATCAGCCCGCGACGGTGCAACACGCCCAGGCCGATGCCGAGCAGGAATTCGTAGATGATGTCGTTGTTGTAGAAGCGGCTGAGCACGCCCAGCCGGCCCAGTATCTCGCTGGCCAGCAGCAGCGCGGCGGTGACCAGCAACTGGTGATGACGCTGGCGCACCAGGAAGGCCAGGCCGAACAGCAGGTAGAAGAACATCTCGAAGTTCAGCGTCCAGCCCACGTTCAGGGTCGGGTACAAGCCGTAGCCACCGGGGTTTTCCGCCGGAATGAACAGCAGCGACAGCAGCAGGTGGTGCCAGGTGAATGCCTGGTGCGGCATCCATTGACTGAAGGCCAGCAGCAGGGTTGCCATCAGCGCCGTGTAGAACCAGTAGGCCGGGACAATACGCAGCGCCCGGTTGAGCAGGAACTGGCGGGGCTCGATGGCCTTGTCGCAAGTCGACAGGTAGATGACCAGCCCGCTGATGACGAAGAAGATGTCGACGCCTGCGGCGCCGCGGTCGGTGAGCAGTTGGCCGATGGGGCCGGAGGCTTGGAAGTCGAAGAAAATCTGCATGAAATGGTGGCAGACCACCACCCAGGCGGCGAACGCCCGCAGTGCTTGAAGCGAATACAGCATGGAGAACCCTGCAATTGCCGGTGCATTGAGGCCCAGGCTCGAATGCAGGGGCGAGCGCTACGCGCTCGTTCGCGGGTAAACCCGCTCCCACAGGGTTAACGCTGACCTCGAGAGCGGTGCCATACCTGTGGGAGCGGGTTTACCCGCGAAGGGCTGCAAAGCAGCCCCCTTGCAATCGATCAGGACCACCCAGCAAGTCCGACCGCAGGGTAATCGGAAAGGTCAGCCCAACCGATCAGAGGTTCTCGTAGCGGTTCATGTCCAGCACGCCCGCCTCGACCGGTTCGGTCTCCTTGATGAAGCTGTTCAGGTCATGGAAGTAGCGCCAGAACTCTGGGTGACTGCGACGCACACCCCAACGCATGACGATGCGCTCGAACCTGGCCGGGTCATCTTTCGCATACTCCATGTCCTCGACGAACTCCGGCACATCCTTGGTCGGGATGTTGAAGATGAAGTTGGGGTAGCTGCTGAGCACACCCGGGTACAGCGTCAGAGTATCCAGCCCCGGCTGGTAGCGGTACGCCTCACCCAGCAGGAACGCCACGTTGCTGTGCGCGCGGTTGCGCAGCAGGCTGTACACCTGGCGCTGGCCGCCCTGCCCTTCGATGCGCAGCATGGTCGCTTCGGGCAGCTGGTTGATCACCTTCAACCCGGCAGCCGGGCGCGACACCAGGCGGCTGAGCGACTGCTCGGCATTGCGGAACTCTTCGCTCACCTGCGGCCGCGAGCAGAACGCGCCCTGGCAGCGGTTGATCGGGTCAGGCGCGGCATTCAGGCTGCCGGTACGCTGCAACAGCTTCAGGCCGAAGTCGCGCTTGGGGTTGCGCGGGTCGAGCTGGATGCCGCTCGGGGTGTCGGTGTCGATGTCTTCATAATCCATCCACATCTTCACCTTGCCGCTGTTCTGGTACCAGTCGCCGAGGATCGCCTTGCGCTGGTCGGCCGGCATCAGGCGCAGGAAGTTGACCTCGGCGCCGTTGCGAATCAGGTCGAAGTACAGGCGCGTCTGCAACTGGTGCGAGACGTTGCCGAACACATCGAAGTTGACCGCCAGCTGGTAATAGGTGCGCTCGAACAACGGGTAGTCGAACAGCCACACGGTCAGCGGCACATCACCGATCAGGCCCTTGGTCACCGAGGCGCTGTCGAAGTGGCGGAAAATGCTCAGCAACGCATTGTCGTTACCGGCCCACAGCGTCGCCCAGCCCGGCGCCGGCATGTCGGCATAGGCTTCGCGGCGCAGTTTTTCGTACTCGTTGCGCTTGTCACGGTAGGCGTGCCACAGGCTCAGCACGCTGCCCACGTCATCGATCTGCCCAGGCATGGCCAGCAGCGGCGTGGCCTCGCCACGGTACTTGGCATCGGTGATGTAGCGGTCGTGGGCCGGCTCCTGGAACAACGCCCAGAAGTTGTCGCGGATCACGTCGGTGGCAATCTGCCCACGGCATACCGGGCCACGGATGAAGGTGCGCACGAAGTACTCGGCGTTATCCAGCATGAACTGGTAGCGCGCCACGGCCGGGATCGCTTCGAAGGTTTCGAACGGGTTGGCCCGGTGGCGCGGGCCGTAGCCTGGCAGCGCGGTGGCATGCCAGTCGCCGGCGTAGAACAGTTGCTTGACCCGCTTGAGCTTCTGCGGCCCCATCGGGTAGGTGATGTGCGTCTTGTGCACGATCACGCCCTGCACCGGGATCAACCGGTAGTAGAAGTCGGTGCCCGGCGGGTCGTTGGGGCGGCGCGTGGCGATCAGGTCGACCGGCTGGCCGCTCGGTGTACGCGAACGTACCCACTGGAAGAAGTGGCCCTGCTCGCCACCGACGAAATAGATGTGCGCCAGGAACAGGTGCTCGTACAGCCAGCGGCCGACCAGCGCCTCGGTGGAACCCGGGCGGTTGAGCAGCTCTTCCCAGTCGGCAATCTGCTTGGCTTCGGCCGCACTTGGCTTGATCGGCTGGTACTCGACCGGCGCACCGGCGGCCAGCCAGCGGCGCATGGTGTCGTATTCCTTGTCGGTCAGGCCGGTCACCGCCAGTGGCATGCCTTCCTTGGGGTGGGCGCCGGCATAGGCATCGAACTCATGCGGCAACGGGCACATGTTGTTGCGGTTCAGGCCCAGGACGATTTCCTCGGGCAGCTTGGCGTTGGGCGTGAGCGGGGTCTTGTGCCCCAGCTCAAGCATGCGCGCCATCAGCGCGGCCTGGCTGCCCTGGTTGTCGAGCACGGAGTAGAAGCCCTTCTTGCGCCACTCGCCCTCGCTGTGGGCGTCGTAGAACAGCCGCGTGGTGGGCACTGCCTTGCTGCGCTCGCCCTGGTACACCGGAACCTTGGTGGCGCCGCGCACCGCGCCTTCGGGGCTTTCCAGCTTCAGCTGGCAGGCGGCGTCGTTGCAGGCGTGGCAGGCCACGCATTTCTCGGTGAAGATCGGTTGAATGTCCCGGGTGTAGGAAATAGCCGGGCTCGACTGGGGGGCTTGCCCGAACGCCACACTGCTGATGAGCAGGGCGAAAACGCCGGCAAGAATACGATGCACCATGTGCGGAAAGTCCTGGGTATTGAAAGCCATCACGATTTGTTGCCTGGTCGTCCTTGGGTGCCCTGCTTCGCCGACGCCCGCCCAACATGAGCCATTTTCATGCAAATGGGCGATGCGCCTAAAAACCGCGCAGCTTTGTTATGATTCTGCACCTTCTGAAATTTGCCCGACCAGGTAGTTCCTATGTCCGACCGCAGCGCTCGTCTCCAAGCACTCCAGAACGCACTCAAAGAGCGCATCCTGATCCTCGACGGCGGCATGGGTACTATGATCCAAAGCTACCGGCTCGAGGAACACGACTATCGTGGCACGCGTTTCGCCGATTGGCCAAGCGATGTCAAGGGTAACAACGACCTGTTGCTGCTCAGCCGCCCGGATGTGATCGCCGCCATCGAAAAGGCCTACCTGGATGCCGGCGCCGATATCCTCGAAACCAACACCTTCAACGCCACGCAGATTTCCCAGGCCGACTACGGCATGGAGTCGCTGGTCTACGAGCTGAACGTCGAGGGCGCGCGCATCGCCCGCCAGGTGGCCGATGCCAAGACCCTGGAAACCCCGCACAAGCCGCGCTTCGTCGCCGGCGTGCTCGGCCCTACCAGCCGCACCTGCTCGATTTCCCCGGACGTCAACGACCCCGGCTACCGCAACGTCACCTTCGACGAGCTGGTAACGAACTACATCGAGGCCACCCGCGGCCTGATCGAGGGCGGCGCCGACCTGCTGCTGATCGAGACCATCTTCGACACCCTCAACGCCAAGGCGGCGATCTTCGCCGTGCAGCAGGTGTTCGAGGAAGACGGCATCGAACTGCCGATCATGATCTCCGGCACCATCACCGACGCCTCGGGCCGTACCCTGTCGGGCCAGACCACCGAAGCGTTCTGGAACTCGGTACGCCACGCCAAGCCGATTTCGGTGGGCCTGAACTGCGCCCTCGGCGCCAAGGACCTGCGCCCGTACCTGGAAGAGCTGGCGACCAAGGCCGACACCCATGTCTCGGCCCACCCCAACGCCGGCCTGCCGAACGCCTTCGGTGAATACGACGAAACCCCGGCGGAAATGGCCGTGGTGGTCGAGGAGTTCGCCGCCAGCGGCTTCCTCAACATCATCGGCGGCTGCTGCGGCACCACCCCTGGCCACATCCAGGCCATCGCCGAGGCCGTGGCCAAGTACAAGCCGCGCGAGATTCCGGAAATCGCCAAGGCCTGCCGCCTGTCGGGCCTGGAGCCGTTCACCATCGACCGCCAGTCGCTGTTCGTCAACGTCGGCGAGCGCACCAACATCACCGGCTCCGCCAAGTTCGCCCGGCTGATCCGTGAAGAGAACTACACCGAAGCCCTGGAAGTCGCCCTGCAGCAGGTCGAGGCCGGCGCCCAGGTGATCGACATCAACATGGACGAAGGGATGCTCGACTCCCAGGCCGCCATGGTCCGCTTCCTCAACCTGATCGCCGGCGAGCCGGACATCTCGCGCGTGCCGATCATGATCGACTCGTCCAAGTGGGAAGTGATCGAAGCGGGCCTCAAGTGCATCCAGGGCAAGGGCATCGTCAACTCCATTTCCATGAAGGAAGGCGTCGAGCAGTTCAAGCACCACGCCCGCCTGTGCAAGCGCTATGGCGCTGCCGTGGTGGTGATGGCCTTCGACGAAGTCGGCCAGGCCGACACTGCCGCGCGCAAGAAGGAAATCTGCCAGCGCAGCTACGACATCCTGGTCAATGATGTGGGCTTCCCGCCGGAAGACATCATCTTCGACCCGAACATCTTCGCCGTCGCCACCGGCATCGAGGAGCACAACAACTACGCCGTCGATTTCATCGAGGCCTGTGCCTACATCCGCGACCACCTGCCGCACGCCCTGAGTTCGGGCGGTGTGTCCAACGTGTCGTTCTCGTTCCGTGGCAACAACCCGGTGCGTGAAGCCATCCACTCGGTGTTCCTGTACCACGCGATCCAGAACGGCCTGACCATGGGTATCGTCAACGCCGGCCAGCTGGAGATCTATGACGAGATCCCGGCTGCCCTGCGTGAAAAGGTCGAGGACGTGGTGCTCAACCGTACCCCGCATGGCACCGACGCACTGCTGGCCATCGCCGACGACTACAAGGGCGGCGGCGCAACCAAGGAAGTGGAAAACGAAGAGTGGCGCTCGCTGCCGGTGGAAAAACGCCTGGAGCACGCGCTGGTCAAGGGCATCACCGCGTTCATCGTCGAAGACACCGAGGAATGCCGCCAGCAGTGCGCCCGCCCGATCGAAGTGATCGAAGGCCCGCTGATGAATGGCATGAACGTGGTCGGCGACCTGTTCGGCGCGGGCAAGATGTTCCTGCCCCAAGTAGTCAAGTCGGCCCGCGTGATGAAACAGGCGGTAGCCCACCTGATCCCGTTCATCGAAGCCGAGAAAGGCGACAAGCCGGAAGCCAAGGGCAAGATCCTGATGGCCACGGTAAAAGGCGACGTGCACGACATCGGCAAGAACATCGTCGGCGTGGTGCTGGGCTGCAACGGCTATGACATCGTCGACCTCGGCGTGATGGTGCCGGCCGAGAAGATCCTGCAAACCGCCCGCGACGAGAAGTGCGACATCATCGGCCTGTCCGGCCTGATCACACCGTCGCTGGACGAAATGGTCCACGTCGCCCGCGAAATGCAGCGCCAGGGCTTCCAGTTGCCGCTGATGATCGGCGGCGCCACCACCTCCAAGGCGCATACCGCGGTCAAGATCGAGCCCAAGTACAGCAACGACGCCGTGGTCTACGTCACCGACGCTTCGCGCGCGGTGGGCGTTGCCACCCAGTTGCTGTCCAAGGAGCTGAAAGCCGGCTTCGTCGAGAAGACCCGCCAGGAATACGAAGAAGTACGCGAGCGCACCGCCAACCGCAGTGCCCGTACCGAGCGCCTGAGCTATGCCCAGGCTATCGCCGCCAAGCCGCAGTACGACTGGGCTGGCTACCAGCCAGCGGTGCCCTCCTTCACCGGCGTCAAGGTGCTGGAAGACATCGACCTGCGCACCCTGGCCGAGTACATCGACTGGACCCCGTTCTTCATCTCCTGGGACCTGGCCGGCAAGTTCCCGCGCATCCTCACCGACGAAGTGGTCGGCGAGGCGGCCACGGCGCTGTACAAGGATGCCCGCGAGATGCTCGACAAGCTGATCGACGAAAAACTGATCAGCGCCCGCGCGGTGTTCGGCTTCTGGCCGGCCAACCAGGTGGCCGATGACGATATCGAGGTGTACGGCGAGGACGGCCAGGCCCTGGCTACCCTGCACCACCTGCGCCAGCAGACCATCAAGCCGGACGGCAAGCCCAACTGGTCGCTGGCCGACTTCGTCGCGCCGAAGGCCAGTGGCGTTACCGACTATGTGGGCGGTTTCATCACCACCGCCGGCATCGGTGCCGAGGAAGTGGCCAAGGCCTACCAGGACAAGGGCGACGACTACAGCTCGATCATGGTCAAGGCCCTGGCCGACCGCCTGGCCGAGGCCTGTGCCGAATGGCTGCACGAGCAGGTGCGTAAAGAGCACTGGGGTTATGCCCGCGACGAACACCTGGACAACGAGGCGCTGATCAAGGAGCAGTACCGCGGCATTCGCCCGGCCCCCGGCTACCCGGCCTGCCCGGACCACACCGAGAAGGAAACCCTGTTCCGCCTGCTTGATGGCACTGCCATCGGCGAGACCGGGCCGAGCGGCGTGTTCCTCACCGACCACTTCGCGATGTTCCCGGCGGCGGCGGTCAGCGGCTGGTACTTTGCCCACCCGCAGGCGCAGTACTTTGCCGTGGGCAAGGTCGACAAGGACCAGATCGAGCGCTACAGCGCGCGCAAGGGCCAGGATGTGAGTGTCAGCGAGCGCTGGTTGGCGCCTAACCTGGGTTACGACAGCTAAGACCCTTGGGGCCGCTTTGCGGCCCATCGCGACACAAGGCCGCTCCTATGTATGGACTCGCCCACACTGTCTAGCTGCTTTTGAACATAGGAACCCGGTTGCA
>NZ_JBIGLU010000013.1:0-140683 GCF_043658375.1 Pseudomonas sp. PsB
TCGCTGCCGTTGGCTTCTTAGAACGCCACCGTGGCACTGTGATGCCTCGGCGGGGGCGAGTCCATCGATTACAAGGGGCGTATCCCAGCTTTTCAGAAGATGTGGTGCAGCAGCCAGTACAGGCTGCCGGCCAACAGCATCGCTGCCGGCAAGGTCAGCACCCAGGCCATCAGCAGGTTGACCAGCGTGCGCTTCTGTATCCCCGACCCGTTGGCCACCATGGTCCCGGCCACCCCGGAACTCAGCACGTGGGTGGTCGACACCGGCAATCCGAACATGTCCGCCGCACCAATGGTGCACATTGCCACCACTTCGGCCGAAGCCCCCTGGGCATAGCTGAGATGGGTCTTGCCGATCTTCTCGCCTACCGTCACCACGATGCGCCGCCAGCCGACCATGGTGCCCAGCCCCAGTGCGATGGCCACGGCCACTTTCACCCACAGCGGGATGTAGCGGGTGGCGTCGTCCAGCTGGGTCTTGAACAGCAGCACCTGGCGGCGCGTGCCTGCATCGAACACCACCAGCTGGTTCTTCTCGATCAGGCGGATGGCTTCGCTGGTCAGGTACATGTCGTTGCGCACGTTGGCCATGGCTTCGGCCGGTACCCGCTTGAGCGAGCCATAACCTTTGACCTCTTCGCCGATCATGCCGGTCAGTGCCGCCAGCGCCGGTATCAGTTGCGGGTTGGCCCTGGGCTCGGCAATGAACGTGGTCAGCACCTGGCGTGGGTCGGCCGGTGCCGCTTGTGGGGCGCCGCGCACCAGTGCCTGGCGGGTTACCTCGGCGACCGCGGAAAACTGCATGGCCTGTTCATTGGGCATGGTCTTGTTCAATGCGTAAGCCATCGGCAGGGTGCCAACCAGAATCAGCATGATCAGGCCCATGCCTTTCTGGCCGTCGTTGGAGCCGTGGGCAAAGGACACCCCGGTGCAGGTCAGGATCAGTACGCCGCGAATCCACCACGGTGGTGGTGTCTGGCCTTCCGGCGCCTGGTACAGCGCCTTGCGCTTGACCAGCGCGCGCAGTGCCAGCAGCAACAGGGCAGCACAGGCAAAGCCGATCAGTGGCGAGAACAGCAGGGCATAACCGACCTTGCTGGCCTGGGCCCAGTCCACGCCGCTGGTACCGTCGCGCCCGTGCATCAGCGCATTGGCCACGCCTACGCCGATGATCGAACCGATCAGGGTGTGCGAGGATGAGGCCGGCAGGCCCAGCCACCAGGTGCCGAGGTTCCAGATGATCGCCGCCAGCAGCAGGGCGAAGACCATGGCGAAGCCGGCCGAGGAGCCGACCTGCAGAATCAGCTCTACCGGCAGCAGGGCGATGATGCCGAACGCCACCGCGCCGCTGGAAAGCAACACCCCGAGGAAGTTGCACAGCCCGGACCAGACCACGGCGACGGGGGCAGGCAACGAGTGGGTGTAGATGACGGTGGCCACTGCGTTGGCGGTGTCATGGAAGCCATTGACGAACTCGAAGCCCAGGGCAATCAGCAACGCCAGGCCCAGCAGCAGGAATGGCGTGACCGTGGTGATTACCGTGCCGCTGGCCGTCACATCCTGCTTCAGGCTCCAGGCGGTGTAGGCGATACCGGCCAGCAGCAGGCCGAAGAACAACACCAGGGTGGCTCGCCCGGGCTTGTGGGCAAGTTGCGGGCGGGCATCGCGTTGGGCCAGTTGCGGCAGGCTGGCCAGTGAAGGGGTTGCCATGGTGGCTCCGGTCGGGGGGCAAGGGTGCCGAAGGCCTTGAGCATAGAAACAATTCGTAACCCGGCCGTGACCTCGATCAATGATTTATCTAGGCTCAAGACGGACGGTAGTAGCAGGAGAAACCCATGATTCGCTGCAAGCGTGTCTACGATGCGGTTGAGCAAGACGACGGTCAGCGCGTGCTGGTCGATCGCCTTTGGCCGCGTAACAAGCGCAAGGAAGACCTGCACGGGCAGTGGTTGCGCGAAGTTGCACCCTCGGATGAGTTGCGCAAGGCGTTTCACCAGGGTGAAGTGGATTTCGCCGGCTTCACCCAGCGTTACCAGCAGGAGCTGGCAGCCCACCCCGAGCACTGGTACCCGCTGCTGGACCTGGCCGGAAAGGGCACGCTGACATTGCTTTATGCGGGCAAGGATACCGAGCACAACAATGCCCGGGTGTTGGCTGAATGGCTGGAGGACGAACTGGATCGCCGTGGGCCCGGCAGTTCGCCCGTGTGCTACGCCCAATGAGCGATAATGATTTATCGGGACTGTGCTGACCCCTGTAGGAGCGGCCTTGTGTCGCGAAAGGGCCGCAAAGCGGCCCCAGCAATTTTGCAGGAATGCGAAGACCCTGGGGGCGCTTCGCACCCCTTTCGCGACACAAGGCCGCTCCTACAAACGACAGTGCAAGAGCTGCCAGACCAGAGAACCCATGCCTCTACAACTGACCCCCGCCAACGACTCCCACCGCACCTTCGCCCGCGACCTCACGCGCCGCGCCATGCTGCCGTACTACCGCGAATACGACCTGCTGTGGCTAGAGGAAGCCTTCGACGAAGCCTGGGGCTGGCGCGAGCAGTGGCTGGTGACCGAAGGCGACGCGGTACTCGGCTTCTGCAGCCTCAGCCAGGACCGCCAGGCGCTGTTCATCCGCGAGTTGCACCTGCTACCCGAACACCGTGGGCGTGGGGTCGGCAGCTGGGTGCTGGAGCAGTTGGCACTGTGGGCCCGCCAGCGGCACCTGCCGCTGCTGCGGCTGATGGTGTTTCGCAGCAACCCGGCGCGCGTGCTCTACCAGCGCCACGGCTTCGTCGAAATGGGTGAGGACGAATGCTTTGTGCGCATGCAGCGCACGATCGACTAATAGCTCAATGATGGCTTGTCGCGACTGGTGAGCATCGGCATAGTGAACCCAGGCGTTCACGGCCGCCTGCAGGTGGGTAGGACGTACATGAGTGTGATCAGGGATAAGGAGCCCCCCATGAATGGAATCGGTCCGCGGCTGCGGGAAGAGCGTGAGCGTCTGGGGATGACCCAGCGCGTGTTTGGCGATATCGGCGGGGTCGAACCCAATGCCCAGGGTAAATACGAGAGTGGTGAACGCTCGCCGCGGGTCGATTACCTGGCGGCATTGGCAACCCGGGGCGTGGATGCACTCTATGTGCTCAGCGGTATCCGCACCCCGGCACCGCTCGAGGGGCTGAGCGCCGATGAGTCCGGTTTGCTGGGGGCTTTCCGGCAGTTGTCGTGCGACGATCAGGCGGCACTCTGGCACTTGTTGCGGCGTTTGACCAACAACGACAAATCCCGGCAGACAGTGAGGCCGCTTACGGTTGAACGTCAGGTGTTTCTTACAGAAGGAATGCGTTAGGTCCGCCGTGAAAAATTTTGTTAAGGTGGCGGGATCCAATCGCCCTGCTGACGAGGTGTGTGCTTGATTAGGGTCTTAGTGGTCGACGATCACGATCTGGTACGAACCGGTATTACACGCATGCTGGCCGACATCGATGGCCTGCAGGTGGTGGGTGAGGGCGAGTCGGCGCTCAGGCTGGCCCGTGAACTGAAGCCGGATGTGGTGCTGATGGACGTGAAAATGCCCGGCATCGGCGGCCTGGAGGCCACCCGCAAGCTGCTGCGCAGCCACCCGGACATCAAGGTGGTTGCCGTGACCGTGTGCGAGGAAGACCCGTTCCCCACGCGCCTGCTGCAGGCCGGCGCTGCTGGCTACCTGACCAAGGGCGCCGGCCTTGACGAAATGGTCCAGGCCATCCGCCTGGCCTTCGCCGGCCAGCGCTACATCAGCCCCCAGATTGCCCAGCAGATGGCGCTGAAGCCATTCCAGCCACAGGGCTCGCCGTTCGATGCCTTGTCGGAACGGGAAATCCAGATTGCCCTGATGATCGTCGGCTGCCAGAAAGTGCAGATCATCTCCGACAAGTTGTGCCTCTCGCCCAAGACCGTCAATACTTACCGTTATCGGATCTTTGAAAAACTCTCGGTCACCAGCGACGTCGAACTGACCTTGCTGGCCGTTCGCCACGGTATGGTCGACGCAAGCCTGTAAAACCTCATGTCCCAAGTTTTCGATGCCAGCGCATTCCTGGCTACCTGCAGTGGTCGCCCGGGCGTCTACCGGATGTTCGACGGCGAAGCCCGGCTGCTTTACGTGGGCAAGGCCAAGAACCTCAAGAAGCGCCTGGCCAGCTATTTCCGCAAGACCGGCCTGGCGCCCAAGACCGCCGCGCTGGTGGCCCGCATCGCCCAGGTCGAAACCACCATCACCGCCAACGAAACCGAGGCGCTGCTGCTGGAGCAGAACCTGATCAAGGAGTGGCGGCCGCCGTACAACATCCTGCTGCGCGATGACAAATCCTACCCCTACGTGTTCCTTTCCGACGGCGAGTTCCCGCGGCTGGGCATTCACCGTGGGGCGAAGAAGGCCAAGGGCCGCTACTTTGGCCCGTACCCCAGCGCCGGCGCCATTCGCGAAAGCCTCAGCCTGCTGCAAAAGGCCTTTTCGGTGCGCCAGTGCGAAGACAGCTACTACGCCAACCGCACCCGGCCATGCCTGCAGTACCAGATCAAACGCTGCAAAGGGCCCTGCACGGGCCTGGTGACCGCTGAGGAATATGCCGAGGACGTGCGCCACTCGGTGATGTTCCTCGAAGGGCGTAGCCAGCAACTGGGCAACGAGCTCAATGCCGAGATGGAGAAGGCCGCCATGGCCCTCAATTTCGAGAAGGCCGCCGAATTGCGCGACCAGATCGCCTTGCTGCGGCGCGTTCAGGACCAGCAGTACATCGAAGGCGGCAGCGGCGACGTCGACGTTATCGCCGCCTTCGTCAACCCTGGTGGCGCCTGCGTACACCTGATCAGCGTGCGCGGCGGGCGGGTGCTGGGCAGCAAGAATTTCTTCCCGCAGGTGGGCATCGAGGAGGAGGTGGCCGAAGTGATGGCCGCGTTCCTTTCCCAGTACTACCTGGGCAATGCCGAGCGCGAATTGCCGGGTGAACTGATCGTCAACGTGGTGCACGAAGACTTCGCCGCCATCAGCGAAGCCCTGCAGACCTTGCGCGGTCGCGAGCTGACCATCAGCCACCGGGTACGCGGTACCCGCGCCCGCTGGCAGCAGCTGGCGGTGACCAACGCCGAGCAGGCGCTCAATGCCCGCCTGGCCAACCGCCAGCACATGGCCGCACGTTTCGAGGCCCTGGCCGAGGTGCTGGGCCTGGACGAGGTGCCGCAGCGCCTGGAGTGTTACGACATCAGCCATTCCAGCGGCGAAGCCACCGTGGCCAGCTGCGTGGTGTTCGGCCCCGAAGGCCCGCTCAAGTCCGACTACCGCCGCTTCAACATCGAAGGCGTCACCGCTGGTGACGACTACGCCGCCATGCACCAGGCCCTGACCCGCCGTTACGGTCGCATCAAGGATGGCGAGGGCAAGCTGCCCGACGTGCTGCTGGTGGACGGCGGCAAAGGCCAGCTGAACATGGCCCGTGACGTGATGCAGGAGCTGGGCTTCAGCGACTTGACCCTGCTTGGCGTGGCCAAGGGCGTGACGCGCAAGGCCGGTTTCGAAACCCTGTACCTGAACGACGTGCACCATGAGTTCACCCTCAAGGGCGACTCACCGGCCTTGCACCTGATCCAGCAGATCCGCGACGAGGCCCACCGTTTCGCCATCACCGGCCACCGCGCCCGCCGCGGTAAGGCCCGCCGGGTGTCCAGCCTGGAGGATGTGGCCGGGGTAGGGCCCAAGCGCCGGCGCGACCTGCTGAAACATTTCGGCGGCCTGCAGGAGCTCAACCGCGCCAGTGTCGATGAAATCGCCAAAGCACCCGGCATCAGTAAAAAGCTTGCCGAGTCGATTTATGCCAGCCTGCATAGCGAGTAGAATGCGGGCTCAACTTGCGGCCAGTCGTACCGATGAATATTCCAAACCTGCTCACCGTTCTACGCGTCCTGCTCATCCCGATCTTCATCCTGCTGTTCTATGTGCCCTATCACTGGAGCTACATGGCCGCCAGCAGCGTGTTCGCCGTTGCCGCCGCCACCGACTGGCTGGACGGCTACCTGGCGCGCCGCCTGCAGCAGAGCACGCCGTTCGGTGCCTTCCTCGACCCTGTGGCCGACAAGCTGATGGTGGCGGTGGCCCTGGTGCTGCTGGTGCAGACCCACGCCAACTTCTGGCTGACCCTGCCGGCCGCGGTGATCATCGGCCGCGAGATCGTGGTTTCGGCGCTGCGCGAGTGGATGGCCGAGCTGGGCGCGCGGGCGCATGTGGCGGTGTCCAACCTCGGCAAGTGGAAAACCGCGGCACAGATGCTGGCGCTGGTGATCCTGCTGGGCAACCCGCCAGCGGTGACCTTCTGGGTAATCCTCGGTTACGCGCTGCTGCTGGTGGCGGCGGGGCTGACCCTGTGGTCGATGGTGCACTACCTGCTGGCCGCCTGGCCGCACCTGCGCGAAGGCTCTGAGCAGAAATAAAAGTTTTTTTGAATCAAGGGGTTGACGCTGTTTTAGAAATCGCTAGAATGGCACCCATCACGACGCGGGAATAGCTCAGTTGGTAGAGCACGACCTTGCCAAGGTCGGGGTCGCGAGTTCGAGTCTCGTTTCCCGCTCCAAATATAGATTTACAGGGTTCCATGGGAGTCTGTAAATCATTGAAAAAAGACGCTTCGGCGTCTTTTTTCGTTTCAGTCAGATCCATCAGGATCCGTGGGCATTCGGGCCTTTCCAGGCTTTGTACGAAATCCCAAATAACCCAATCACCGCCCCGAACGCTGAAACTTTGCAGAATTCCCCGGCATCGACGGAAAGGCATTCTGTGATGGCTAAGCGTTACGAATACTCGGACGAGGTGTGGGGTGTGGTCTCCGAGCTCTTCATCAAGCCCTAGCAGCTACCGGCTGAAGGTGGGGGGGCGCCTGCAGCATCCACGAACTAGGGCAAAGCCCTGGTTTGGAGGCGATCGATGCCTGAAAATCGACTTTGCTGCGTCAAGAAGTTGCTTATTGCAGCTCGGGGAAATTTGTTAGAATTTTCCCGGTACAGCAACTTTGGTCATGAGGGCTTGGTTTCAGTGAATATTCTTTCAATTTCCCTTGCGTATTGTCTGGGGTAGGGTATTCGGATCTTTATTATGTATTCTGGTGGTTCGATTTTTCTCTTCGATATCATGTAGTATTCAATAGTGTGGCCGATTGGGAAATTTACCTTGGGGGCGTGATTGATTATATTGTCTCTGCCTCCATTTGGCTCTCTGTAGGTGGCTTGTTTTTTTATAATGTAAGCAATTAAATGTTTTTGGTGGTTTGATATGGTGTGCAGCAAATCTTCGCAAGAAAGCGAGGCATGTTGCATCCATTTTTCCATTAGATTTATAATGGGTTTGTGGACTTTTGAACTTCTATCTATTTTCTCAGGGATGTGCTTGTCTAAGTCGTCAAGGAAGGTTGTGTAGGTGTCGGACTGCATAAGTTCGGGAAGTTTCATTTAAAATCCTTTGTAATTCTTAGATCTTGCAATACCTCAATTAACTCACTCCCTGGGTGTCTGTAGGGATCTTTGGCTGCATGCTTCCAAGCTGTTACTTTTTCAAGGTTGTATGGGGTGTGAATGTGTTTGCCGTCGCGTTGAGGTCAGTGGCGGTGGTTTAGCTCGATCGAAACGTTTCTAGTTCTTTCCTCTTGGGTTTTGAAATGAAACTCTCTGACTCGAATTCTTGGGGCAAGGCCTAGGCGCACTCTGAACATATTTACTGGTGAGTACATGCCCTTGGCGCTGCTTTGAGGTGACAACTGTTGTCGTCATGAGATGCTTTTCCTGAACTCGTTAGGGTCATTTGATATCGGGTTGCTTTTTACTTGCTACGAAATATGCAAAGGCGTTATTCGTGAGGTACTTTCCATTTTGTCCGCTGTAATAACTAGCAGCGTCTGGCCATGCAAGGAAATTATTTTCTGGTTTTTCGGAAATGTTGCCGCTTTTGCGGTCAATTGAAAAAATTTGCATCGCTCCCTTCCTAGCTATCTTAAATACTGTTTTTACAAACAAATCGGTTGCCGGGTCTTTCTTGGGGTCGTATGAAGCAGATAGTCTTCCATTTCGAAGGCAGGTGGGATCGTAGTCTGCTATGTTGGGTCTGATGTACTGGATGAGACCAGGGCCGACCGTCGCCCCGAAGTAGGAGTTTCTATCCTCGTTGGGGAATATATAATTTTTGCTGTATATGTGCTCTGGTAGTATTAGTTTGTTCCATATGGAGTGCTGTGGGCTGTCATTGTGGCACTCATTTAACGTGGGCATTGTTTTGGGTGATCGCTCCTCCCATTTTTCCGTCTCGATAAATGTTATCTCGGGAAGTTGAGATAGCAGTTCTTTGGAGAAGCTAAGTTCATCGGCTTTCGTCATAAATATTAGGAGTGTTGGTGTTTTGTTGGCCATTATTGATTACCTTATTATGATTTGCCCTCTCTAAGTTCAATGGGCTCGTATACATACAGGCTGGGCAGCCCGCTCTGCACTTTCTGCAGCAAGCGCAATCCCTGCCAGTGAAACAGCGTCCGGTATATCGGCTCGGCTTCGCCTGGCTTGTACACCGCTTTGCTGATCCGTCGCCCCAGCTGCCACCGGCCCAGCCTTGCGACACACGCACCCAGCAGGAGCTGAACTCGTTGTTCTGGCTTTCACGGTCTCAGGGAAAGCTGACCTTCACCCGGCCCCACTCATCGCAATAGATTTCTTCTCCCTTCGTGCCGACCACGGTAGCCTCGTGTGCTCCTCCGATGTGACGATGAGGTCCATGGTATTTTTCGTGCACGAACTGCATGGACATCTCATTGGTCGAAAAGTCCGGTTGCGTACACTTATGCAGGTGAAATTATGGTTTACCAGTTTAGCTTTAGTTCTTCGTTTATTGTTTCCCAGAATCTATGATTGCTAAGAGCTTTAAGCAAGGGGAGCGTTAGGGCTTCTGTATTTGATATTTCAACTTCCTCATTGAGGATGTTGACTTTTTTCCAGTTGTTGTGTGTTCCGTACAGGAAATAGTAGTTTCGATAGGGTTCTGTTGATGATATGTCTTGATGGCCAATTATTCTCCAGTCGCCACTTTTGTCAATTTTCTTGTCGAATAAAGCGTAACTATCTAGCAGCAGCGGTCGGCCTGCTAAGGCTGATTGTTCAAGTTCTTGCTGGGTGATTGATGGGCTGTCTTTAGTGATATTTAATATTTCGACTGCGTGCCCGACAATCATTTTTGACAAGATTTTACCGAAATGATAGTTGCTGTTGTCTTTGGTGAGGCAAAATATATTTCCAGGAGAGATTTTTCTCAGCATTGTTCTCTCTTTATCTTCCCACTTCCAGGTTTTTAGTTCTTTCAAGGGTAAGCTCCAATTTTTCTGTTCTTGTTGGCTTAATTGATGCTGGGTGTATGTCAAGTTCATCCGGTGCTGGCCTCTCTGTAATATCTACCGAAATACAATGCCCTGTCATCGGTTCTGCCGAGGTCAAAGGAAAGCCCAGTGGCGCAGATAGCTTATGCGTTCGCTTTGCCCAAGCGGGTCACGTGTCTCGATCAGACGCCCGATACCCTGTCGATCAGTTCGTTTGACCAACTAGCCGGCGACGACCTCTGCTTGCCAGCAGTTCCCAAGTGCATCGACATGCTTGTAAACGTCGTACATATGGATCTCGATAGCGGTGAACTCCAGGCTTCAAATAAACTGTAGGAAAACAGCCTTCTGTTTGAAGTTCGTCGTCATATCGCCCCAGGTATCCTACATGTGTTTGCACAAATGCCTGTAGATAGAATGTTTCGAATTATTAAATTTTGTTATTCATGGTGGCCCCTTCATGTAGAGCTGAGAATGTGAAGAAAACTATTGAATGTGTCAGAAATTGGGAGTTTCTCGCTCTCGCTTGGTAACCATAGGTAAATGCAGCCATTATCGTCGCTGTTTGTTGATAGTAGGAATAGGTTGCCGCAGTCGTCATAGGCAAATGGTATGAGTCCGGCTAGCGAAGGGGTGCTTTTGACTAGTTGTTTGTAGACGTTTTCTATCGTGGATTCACCATATTTTATTGATAAAAAGCTATTTATTAGAAGCTCGGATTCGGTGTGTTGTTTATCATCAATGAATCCGCCGTTATTGGTCAGATAAAAATTCATGAATTCACTTGTTGGGTGTGCATTTATTGATTTTGTGAATTCAAGAAAGTCGCTTGTGGATATGGGTTGTTCACTTTCTATTAATTTTGCGGGCACGGTTTTGCTTCTTTAGAAAATCTGGCTACCCAGTTACTTCCAATCCTTTTTTCGCACAGTCGCCCAAATCGGTCTAGCGGTAGCGCTTGTCCTGATAGACCAGTACGCGGTTATGTTTGAACAGGCCCTTGAGCTTCGGTCCGTCAAGCAGGTTGCCGGTCTTTTCATATTCAATTCTTGTAATCTTTGGTGGAACAAGATATGTCTGTTGGTTTTATGTGATTTAGTAGGGTCCTGGGCTTCTTGATCCAAAGTGAGTTTATTGTTGTTTTCAAGGGCATGGTCCTGTTTTTGTGTATGGACTGGCAGGGTTAGTGGGCGATCTAGCTTTTATTTGGTTGTACGCCTGCTTGAAGTACGCAGCCGCTTATCGGTCACTGAAGTGACTGAAAGAATTGTATTTGTGGCCTCTGTTGTTGGGTGTTGGTTCACCGATTGCCCGTTCGTGTTTAAAAGTTCTCTATGAAGTAGTGCCTTGTCCCCGAACTTGTCCGTGTGTGAGATTGCTAGTTGTGCTTGCTATAGTGATTGGTAGAGCTTTATTCTCGAGTCATCCAGCGGAAAAAAATCTTCTGATAACTCATAGAGGCGCATGACCCAAAAGTTATTCTCATCAGCCATGGCTCTGCTGTCTATCTCGGAATAAAGCTTTTCAAGTGCGGCGATTTGCTTGTCGGCATCTAATATTTCAATGCTAATTATTCTAGTTATTAGGTTTATAAATAGGTTGTGAAAGATTATGAAGAGATTTATTGTGGAGTTACAATATACAGTGTTGGTAAGTCCGTCGCTTTCAAACATGTATCCGATGGATGAGTCCTCTTTGTTGACAAAGAAACATCCGGTGAAGTCGTGCCCAAAGAAAGCAAAGTGCTTATTCAGAGCTGGGATGTGGTATAGCGTATTATAGAACTCTGTTTTGTTGTTTTTGTAGGGTGGCAATAGACAGGCTTTGCTCCGTACGTCGGAAAGTACGACGGAATTATCAATTGCACCATTTTCCATGTTGGTGTATTGGGCTTGAAATTTCACGAAAGGAAGCTCCATGTTTTTCTCCTACGGGCAAGTGGTTTTCTTTATGCTGTTCAAGGCTTGCTGCAATAGGCTTCTGCCAGAGCTGCTGTATTGGAAGCTGTATGTGTTTTTAGCGGAGTAGCGATTCACAAGAGAATTGCAGCCGGTACAGGGTCGTCTTTCAGAGTATATTTCAATAATTTTCACCTCTTTCCTGTTGGCGTATTTTGAGATGAGTCTTTCTTCTGAGTGGAGTGGTCCGTGATTTCTCATTACTTCTACGTACTCCTTGTCGTTAATAGTGTATCTGATGGCTGCATAATTTGTCTTTGCTGCGGTGTGGTTTCCGTCGATAGCTCTTTGGTTGATTACATTTTGACTTAATCCGCTTCCGTATGGAATTTGCTCTACGGCCAGCCCTAGCGGGTCGATATGGGTTAGTGTGTTTGGGGCGTATATATTAAGATTTATGCCGCCAGCCAAACCTATGGGGTCTACCTGCGTAAACCTGCCTATATCCGGATCATAGAATCTAAACGTGTTGTAGTGAAGCCCCGTCTCTCGGTCCAGGTATTGCCCTTGGTATCTCAGATTCTGCTCACGCTCTTGTCGTGGACTGTGCCATTCATCCCGTATGGCGCCCGAACCCTGATAGTCACTGCGCCAGAGTGTATGGCCCTGTTCATCCGTCAACTGCTCGGGCAACTCGGCCAAGTTGGTGTGGAAATACTGTATGTCTTCCTGACCCGGTTTCCCGTCTATGCGTACCAACGGCCCATAGCCGTACAAACTCGCATGGACAAAAAGGCTGGGCAGCCCGCTTTGCACCTCCTGCAGTAACCGCAACCCCTGCCAGTGAAACAGCGTATGGCGTACCGGCTCGGCTTCGCCGTGCCTGTACACCGCCTTGCTGATCCGCCGCCCCAGAGGGTCGTAGCCGAACACAATGCGTTCGGTCTCCCCGTATCGCGCTTGCTCCACGCATACCAACCGCTGCTCGGCGTCATACTCGAAGCGCTGCACTAGATGGCTGCCGATTCGTTTTTCACACATACGCCCAAATCGGTCATAGCGGTAGCGCTTGTCCTGATAGACCAGCACACGGTTGTGCTTGATCAGGCCGTGGAGCTTCGGTCCGTCGAATAGGTTGCCAGCCTTGTCGTACTTGAAATCCTCAACCTGTGTCGCTCGCCAGTTGGGGCGAGACTGGTGAGTACTCTGTAGCTGCTCGTTCGGGTCGTAGCCATAACGGTTGCTACCGGTGTAGCTCTTGCCTGTGTTAGGTGAACGATGAAAATGGCCAATAATCTGCTCAAGATGCGCGATGTCATCAGCTGCAATGTCGCCAAAGCTACTACGTTGGGTCTGGGTCAATACCTCAGCAATCAGGTTGTCTCTGTTGTCATAGCGGTAACTCTTCTCCAGCAACGGCAGCACTTCAACCGAAGCATCGCGATAGTGAATGGCCTTGCTGCTCAGTCGCCCGCTCTGGTCATAGCGGGTACGTGTGATCAGGCTTCCCTGGGTGCGCAATACTTCGTCGTGCACCGCATCGCGCTCGAAGTCACTGATGACCCGGCCGTTCAGGTTGATCTGATGAAGGTGCCCACTGCCGTAGTGCAGGTAGTTCAGTTGTCGCTGGTCAGGCAGTGTCAACGTCTGCAGATTGCCCAGTTCGTCATAGCGGTATTGCAGCAGCCCGGCACTGTTGGTTTCGCTGAGCAACTGCCCGTTCGCGTCATAGGTGTAATCAAGCTGCTGTTGCTCACCCTGGTTGTCCGTGAACGTGATGGACAACAGGTTGTCGGCGGTGTCGTAGCTGTAGTCGGTGATGCCATCCTCGGTGCGTTTGCTCAGCAGGCGGCCAACGGCATCACGTTGGAAATCATGGCGAATCGAAGTGGCCCGTGTCGGCGGGGCGTTGTCGGAGAGGGGTGGCTGTTCGTATGAAGAGGGGACATGGGTTAGGCTGGTGACACCGTCGAGTGTGTCGTACTCGTATATCCGGCCACTTCCATCCAGATCTTGTTGTGCCACCAGGCGGTCAAGTTTGTCCCAGCCAAACGTGTAGGACTCTTCATTCTCGTTGGTGAGTTGCAGCAGGCGACCATAGGCGTCGTAGCGAAACTTCACGCTGTACCCCATGGCATCGGTGCGCTTGACCAGGCGGCCGCTGCGGTCATAGCGAAACTGCAAGATCTTTTGCGCAGGATCGATGTAGCGCGTCAGCTGGCCGGCGGTATCAACTTCGTAGCGGTCGATACGACCATCGGGTCGTTCGCTTTCTATGAGATAGCCGCGAGCGTCATAGCGGAAGTGGGTCTGCTCTCCCCGGGCATTGATGCTTTCGCTCAGGCGGCCATGCAAGTCGTAGTGGTACAGCGTCTGGTTGTTGCTGCAGTCGCGATAGCTGAGCAACTGGCCACGGGTGTTCCAACCCAGGTGCTTGGTCTTTTCGAGGGCATCGGTGACGCGGGTAACACGACCTTCCGGGTTGTATTGATACTGCGTGCTCCGGCCCAGTGGGTCCTGCTCCCACAGCAAATTGCCATGAGCATCGTAGCCGTAGCGCCGGGTACGTCCTGCTCCGTCTGTGACCTGAACGGGCAAGGCCCAGTGGCGCAGATAGCTTATGCGTTCGCTTCGCCCAAGCGGGTCACGTGTCTCGATCAGACGCCCGATATCGTCATAGCTGTATCCCCACTCGCCGCCCTGCGGATCAGTTCGTTTGACCAACTGGCCGGCGACGATCTCTGCTTGCCAGCAGTTCCCAAGTGCATCGACATGCTTGTAAACGTCGTACAGCGGGCCCCAGAAATAGTGGTCTATACGTCCCAGTCCGTCTGTTACGAGGGTTTCGCCTTCTTCGAGGTTATACTCGAACTTGTACTCCTCCCCATCGCTACCCCAGTGGCGAACCACCCGCCATTCGTGGTCAGGTTGCGGCTCAAGCAAAGGCGGCAGGCGATAGGGTGTTCCGTCCGCCCGTCTTGGTGTAGGACGTTTTTCAGGAATGGTGTAGCGTGCCCATGCGTACTCGCGGACGGCGCCGCTGGCCAGTTGGTGACGCTTCAGATAGCCCTCTTCGGTATAACCGAAGTTACGCACCACCTGGCCCGTTGCATCCAGAACCTCTTGCAACTGCCCACTGTCGGTATAGCCGTAGCTGACCAGCAGCTCGTTCCGCTCGATAGCGGGCTCACCGTTATTTGACAGGAAGAGCCGCGACACCTTGCATACGCGCCTTGTATGCGCAGCATCATAGTGAAGCTGGACAACCGTCTGGCCGTACTTGTCATAGAGTGCTTGAAGGCGACCTTGTTTGTCGTAAAGCACATCTATGTAATTGAGATTGCGGTCGCTCAGCCTGATGAGTCTTGAACGACTGGGCTCGTGCGGGTCGACATCAAAAACCTTGTAGCGCCCCTCATGAATGTCCTCGACAACCGTTTGGCCATCCTCCAACTGGAAGAAAGCCAAGCCGTCCACAACACTGACAAAGGCATCGCCGGCGCGCAGGCGCCCGAGTTCCAGGCGATTGCCTTCTTCATCGACGTAAATCCACAACTCGCCGCCTTCAGGATGCGGGACGCGGACCAGTTCAACTTCATAAGGAACACTCCAGCCCTTTCCGAACAGGCCGCCGGTGCGTAAGTCTCTACTGTCGTAACTACGAGCCCATTGGATTCCCAGCAAGCCAGGTAAGTTGAAATCAACATCCTCTGGACCGTCCTGGAACTTGCTACCCGTGGCGACCGCAACGGGGTTGCCCAATTTACAACCTTTGATGCGCCCAAAACGTCGTGAAATGAGTATGCCCGCAATAATCCCGGTAAACATCGCAACCTTGCTCTTGCCATTGCGAATATCCCGAACCGTCGCCGTCCCGCCGCCAATGCGTACATTCGGCGATACCTTCTCATTCACATCGATCGTGGCGTCGCAGGTGGTCTTGTCACCCGATCGCGCTGCAGGCTGGCCGTTGATGAAGACCTTGTCCGACCCTTGCGCAATATGGTTTTCGGGCAAAGGCGGGTGGCGGCTGCATGAAATCTTGTCCTGCTCTTTGGATTCCGCGCCAGGGTCCTTTGGTGTAGTGACGGGCGGGTTGAAGATGTCGCGTATCGCCATGCCCAGCCCCACCACCGGGAACAGGTAGGGCACCGCCGCCATGGCCATGGAACCCACGTTCTCCAGAATCGAAGGCTCTGCTTGCTCTGCATCGGCCGCTCCCTCTCCTGGCGGCCCTGTGATACCGGCCGCGCGAGCGGCGGGCTTGCTGTTGACGAACACGTTGTGTGACCCGCTTTCGATCTTTCCATAGGGGTCGGGTGCATCCACGCTGTTGCCAAGGCTGTCGCAAAAGCGGGAGATGGCATCGCCGACAGTCTGGTCTTCACCGACCGAAAGGGTGCTCATCGCACCGACCGCCACCCCCGCAACGGCGGCGATGGCGATCCCAGCTGCGCCCCCCGTCGCGACAGTACCGACAACGGCCAGGCTGATAGCGGCAGCCACGGCGGCGGTGGCTGCGGCATAAATGACGGCCTCTGCAACTGCACTGACCATTTCGGCGATCAGGGACGGATGCAGTATTTCATCGCCCATGCGGGCGGCGTGAACGATCTGCGCCATGGCTTGCAAGCTCCAAAAGTTCTGAATGAGGTTGACCTGGGTGGTGAAGGGGTCAGGTGAACCGGAGCTGTTGTTTGATTGCGCGCCAGTGCTCGATGTCGTCGCTGCTCAAAGGGCTTGGCTTGCTGTAGTTGATCACCAGCAGCCGGTGCTGACCTGGGATCATGCAGGCGGCCTGGAGCTGGAAATTGGGCTTGTCCCCTACCTTGAATTCAATGGCCATTTCGCGGGCTTCGACGGAGTGTTCACCGCCCCCCAAACGCGCGATCTTCGTGGGTGTGATGGTCATTGCCCCGGACTTTTTTCGCAGCATCCGCAGTTGGTCATCGATAGCTTGGTCCAGGGTCTTGTCATTGGCGACAGGGCTGCGCGCCATTACCAACGTGGTGTCCCGGGCACGAAAGCGCAGCATGTTGAGCGTGAGGTCTTCAGGTGCTTCCTCGCCTAGATTGAGGATCAGGTCGTGAGTCAGGTATTCCGTCATTGTGGGAGTCCTTTCAGGAGTTTTTTTTGTACGGGCAAGTGCAAGCAGCTACTTGAAATGCCCATCCACATCGGCTTTCAGTGCACTGCTATCGCGTCCATCCGCTGCGGCACCTGCCGCTCCGCCCTCAGGGTTGAGGTCGAGCTTCGCTGCGGGCGTGTTGATCTGTCCGGTCTGTTGCCCGGTGAGGTTGAAGGTCTCGCAGGTGATATTGAGCGTGCCGTTGGCCTGCATCTCGATCAGTGTCTTGCCGCACTTGAGGCGCAGGGTGTTGCCTGCTTCGATCTCGTAGTCGCCGGCGATGAGGTCGTTTTTGCCGCCGCCGACTTTCAGGGTGTCGTTGGCTTTCACCACGCGCAGGCGATTGCGGCCGATGGCAACGGACTCGTCCTGGCCAATGCTCTGGGTGCGATCAACACCGACGGTGAGAGACTGGTTGTTGTTGACTTGGGTGTTCTGGTCCTTCTGGGCATGGATGAACACCTCTTCCTTGCCCAGTTCGTCCTCAAAGCGCAATTCATTGAAACCATCCCCCTTGTGGGTCTGGCTCTTGATGGTCATGCGGGTCTTGTGGTCGGGCAGGTCGTAGGGCGGGAGCTGATCGCCGCAATAGGTGCGCCCGGTAATCATCGGCTGGTCGGGGTCACCGTTGACGTACTGGATGATCACGTCCTGGCCGATGCGCGGGATCGCCATCGCGCCCCAGCTGCCACCGGCCCAGCCTTGCGACACGCGCACCCAGCAGGAGCTGAACTCGTTGTTCTGGCTTTCACGGTCCCAGGGAAAGCTGACCTTCACCCGGCCCCACTCATCGCAATAGATTTCCTCTCCCTTCGGGCCGACCACAGTAGCCATGTGCGGGCCATCAACGCGTGGTTTTGATAGTGGGGCAGGGCGCCATTCGGTCCGGCCGGGGACCAGCACGGCGGTCTGCTGGTAGTGCGTGCTTACATCTGCGCCGGCGGCTTCTTCCTGCAGGCTGGTGAATTGTTTGCCTTTGTGGGTAACCGTGTTCACTCGCCAATGCGCGTTGAGGTCGTCACGTGAGTGACCTGTCAGGGTGAAGCTCAGGCCCGGTTGCAGGCGAACATCGTCACCCTCAACCTCGGCAATACGCACATCGTGGCGCAACGCAGTGATGCGGTTTTCGGTGAACGGCTTGCCTACCGCATCGCGTTTGTAACGGCCTGGGTAATCGAAGAATTCGTACTCTTTGGACTGATGCTCCAGGAAGGGCCCGGCAGCTCTGTGTTCCTGGCGGTAGGCCGGGTTGGTAAAGGTGTAGTCGCGCTGTACCTGGCGAGCGGTGCGCACCTGTTCGCTGTAGCGCAAGCGGCGAAGGCACGGCATGGCTTGATCGCCACCGCCGGTGGCTTGGTACAGCACGCTGTCAGGGTCTACAGGCTCGTCGGCATCAAAGAAACCCTCGTCGTCATCCTCGGCCTTGATGGTCCCATGGCTGACCAACCCGAATGATTGCAGCCGATCGGTAATGATCAGCTTGTGCAGCTTTTCACTGTGCGCAAAGCGGTAGACGAAGCCTTCTTCAGCAGCCAGGCGGGTGATGAACGCCAGGTCCGTCTCACCGGCCTGAACGCAGAACTCGCGGACCTGATGGTCCATGCTGGCGCGCAGTTCGTACTGGTTGATGCCCTGGCGCTGGAGCATCAGCTCAAGAATTTGCGGAACGGTCTTCTGCTGGAAGATGCGCCAGTTCGAGCGCAGGTCGGCCCGGGCCAGCTGGGGCTCGACCAGCGCGTGATAGTAGGTGCGGTAGAAGCCACTTTCAGCCTGGCTGAACCGGCTGACCAGGCCGTGCACGTAGCGCACCGGGCGTTCGCCGTCCCAGATGGTAAAAAGTACGGGCTTGTCGAGCAGGTGGCCGAAGTCGATATCGTTTTCGAAGCTGATGAGTTTCAGCTCCAGCTCGAAGGGCATGCTGATCCCCTCTCGGAGTTCGAACGACACCACTTCGAATTCAGCTTTTCCAACTAAGGGCTGGAAGCTGAAACGCAAATCAGATTGGCTAGGCATAAGCAATCCTTGTCCGCCGTCTGAGGTGACACCATAAAGCACGTGCACTCAGGGTGGCGTGGCCATCGGGAACGATGGGCTTGTCAACGAAGCAAACGCCTCGCTAATTCGTTGAAATCCGTGGCGACATGCGCCGATCTGCTACTGCTGCAAGATGCCGTTCAGCGACTCCAGCACCTCGGTGGTAATGAGGTGCAGTCGGTAGCTGTAGATGCCGTAGGCCACCGCCATGGCGAGGGCGGAGATAACCAGCGGACTCCACCACGGCCATTGCCGGTTCATGCGGAAGTTGCGCGGGGCGACGTTGGTGTAGGGATCGCAAACGGTCTCCGGTGTCGGGCCGCGCAGTTCTCGGATAATCCCGTGGAGTTGATGTATCAGTGCGTTGAGGGATTCTTCGCCCTTCGGGGCGATGGCGTACTTGCCTTTCAAACCAAGGCACAGCGCGAAGTACATGAACTCCAGCACGTCCTGATAACGTTTGGGTTCCTGCATGAGGCGCGACAGTATGGTGAAGACTTTCTCTCCACCCCAGGTTTCGTCGTGGAAAATGCTGAGCAGGGGTTCCTGGCTCCAGCAGCTGGTTTTACCCCAAGGCCTGTCCATGACAGCTTCATCGATGAAAAGGCAAAGACCGTATGAGTACGCCAGCAACTGAGCGGGCTCGTAGCCGTGCTGGCGCATCTCTTCCCGCACGTTTTCGATCTGGTTACGCACTTGCTGATGCACGTCCTTGATGTTGGGCAAGGCATCTAGGGTACGTAGGCGTATTACCAGGCCGAATAGAGGGGCGGCGGCATCCAGCATCAGGTTGTCGTAGCCGCCACGCAGTTGAAAGTCTGGGTCTGACGTATATCCCGGAGATTCGTCCTTTGCAGTGCTGGCTTCCTCACTCTCACTCTGTTTGGGCTCCTTATGGGCGCGAACTTGTGCTTCTTCTGCCTTCTTCTTGGCTCGTTGAATCGACGCCACCACGCTCTCTGTGACATCTTCTTCACTGCTGTTATATTTTGTCATGATGTTCGCTCCTGATGGCCCAGGGCGGGATAAAGAACCTGGGGATGCCTCGGCCATTTGAATGCCGAAGCGATTAAACGCAGGTCTGTGCGGCCTGAGCTGGGTTGGTGAACTGATTTTCAAGGTAACTATTCTTTTAATCGAGAGGTCAAGCAGGGCTTGATGTGATCGAAGTCCATGAGGTTGTCCGTTGATCCTGCTCGGGAGTGCCAAGGCTCGCCATTTATAAGTTCAAGGCGAGGCTCTGGTATGTGTTTTCTGTAACTTATAGGTTGTCTGGGTGTTCTATTAGTTCCCATTGATCCTTTTGAAGTCGCAATATGAATCTGTCTGCTGTTATCCAAAGAGTGCTTTGGGTTGAGCTTAAATTTTCTATGCTATATTGGTGAGGGATTGGTAGCGTAGAGGGTATGGCTTTTTCAAATTTCTTGTTTTTTAGCGTGAGTAAGCCTGTGGTTGTACCAATGTAGATTTGTTCATTAAATTGCTTGATGTACCAAAAATTTGTATCTGTCTTTTCTGTGGATATTCGTTTGAAGCCCAGTTTGTAATTGCCTCTTACAATTGTTCCGTTGTGGCCGCAAATCAGGATATCATCAGCTGAAATGCAATGAATATTGTGCAGATGTTGTTTAGTGCCGCTTTTGCAACTTGTCCATGAGGCCCCGTTCCAGTGATAAATTGTGCCGTTGGTTCCGCAGGTGTAGACATCTTCTTTGGATAGACCGTCAATGCATTGCAAGGTTGTAATTGATCTAGCTTGTCGAGCAAGCTCTTGAATTTTATTTGAAGTGTCTGAGCTAGCTAGTTCAAGTGTCTTTGCTAAGGTTGATGTTGTTTCTTTTGCTATCTGATAACCGGTTTCTGTGCAGCGGTTTTGGTCTAGTTGGTATATTTGGCCTTCTTCGCCACAAACAAAAAAAATATTGTCAATCACGGTGAGTGAAGTAAGTTTCGCTTCGCTTCTTTTCGGGATTACTAAAATTTCAATGCCGTCGGAGTTGTATATTTCAATTTCACCATCTGCTGTGAGAGAGCATCCTGCTCTTACGGTTTCAGCGTGCGGAGGTCTTAGGGCAGTCGAAATTACTGTTTTGTGGTTAATGTCGTGATAAAACCACTTTTCAGGCAGGCCGAGGTTTAGAACGAACACTCTTGTGTGATCTATGTTCTCAAGTTTGTCCGCAAAGGACGCGACATATAACATGTCGTCGTTTATCGCGCATGCGCTCCCAAATGTTATTTTGCTGCTGGTGTTCAATTTGCTTTCCTCTTGTTGGCAAGTTATAAGCCGCCTGAGCCTTTTTGAGTGTTGGACCCGAGCTTTGTAATGTCGCCAGGGTTTAGAAGATTTGTTTTATTATAAGCGCGGTAGCGATCGCTGGATCTCAATCCCATGCTGGCGTGGTATGCGTGTAGTTCTGCAAGCATCCTTGTAGGGTTGCACCCGGTTATAGCTGAAGCTGCCATTACGCCAATGAGTTCTAGCTCACCTAATGTGGCTGTTCCCTGAGGTGTGCCTCTTCTACCTAACTCCCTCTCAGCAGGGTCATAAATAGCGTGGATCAGACCATGTTCGTTTGCTTTGCTACCTTTCTTGGTTGGGGTTCCCCCGTCGACACAGATAGTGTAGCCGTTTGCATGTGAGAGCCCGCCAGGTAGTCGTGGTCCTGGGGTTTTATTTTTGTTGGGGAGCCTAAAAGCACGATCTGCTACTATATGGTGCCCTGTTTTTCCAGATGGGCAATTATTTCCATTGCCGTATCTGCGAAGTCGGCAATTTCTTTTCTCGCCTTTAGACTTTCCCCCGTTGTTCTTCGGCTTGTTCGGCTTTCTCTCTGTCGGTGGGGAGGGTTTTGGAGGAGTGGCATGGCTGTTTTTTAGAGATTTGTTCACTTTGCCTGCAGCCTTGCCCACAAGTACACCGCCTTTAGCTGCATCGCCGAAAACCGGGATCGCGGCAAAAGCAGCAAGGCCCGCGTTCTCAATGTCCCCTTCCAAGACATAAATGAACGCGCTGATTCCGTCAGGAATAGCACCCAAGCCTGGTACGAACCCGAGTCCGTCTAGTGTGCCATGCACCCACGGGCTGGCTTTTTTCCACAAACTTTCCTTTTCTGTTTCAGCCTCCGGTGGGGGGTTGGAAGATGAAGCTGGTATTTTCGCTTTCGTAGTTTCGCCGACGACACGGCCTATCGTGTTACCGTTGGCGGTTGTCCCGTCTATGTCTTTATTTTTGTAGTCCTTGGGTGGTGGGTAGTTAGGTAGTCCATATTCAGGGACGCTATCTTTGAATGTTAAATACTCCTCATAGGTAAGGGCGTCATGGTAAAGTCGAGTTTGCCCTTGCCACATTTGTACGACGACAAGATCACCCTGTTGGTAAGTGGCGATGCTCTTAGTGGCGCTGATGGGCCTCTGAAATTTACTTATTTCGATGTTGAGTGGCTCGTCCATAAATCACGACCCATTCATCCAGAAAAGATCGTTATGGCGTATTACCAGCTTTCCTTCGGCCCGGACGGTGCTGCTTCTCTCGTGCGGGTAACATTTCCCTCCAACCGTATTGCTTTTAATGCCTTTGGCCGCACCCGCTTGGTCACCGTCTGTCTTGGGTATCAAACTCTTGTCATAGACAACTATGGGGTGTCCATTAACGCGCACTGACTTCGCGACGCCTGTTGCAGCTTTCAGCTCTGCAGAGACTGGGTAGGGTACGGGTGGCGCGGCTCCCCCCATGGGTGTTTTACAGACATCTGGGGCAATGCTGACGACTATCCATTTGTCTTGTTTACGTGCAAGAACGTTCTCCGCCATTTCAGAGCACCTCGTGGATCAGGTGATCTGTTGAGGCGCGCTTGATGAGCGGAGCACGTGGGTTAACTTCGAATCGGGCCTCCAACACACGAATGGGATCTGCTGAGGGAAGGCTCACCCGATGAGTCATCGACAACGTCATTGTGTCGGTGTCGATCGAGAGGGTGTCGGTCAGCAACGGTAGAGGGACCATCGCACCACTGTGTAGCCGAGCGAGCAGGAATGGGCGGTGCCCTGGTAGCTCTATGCATGACTGGCCGTTGTGGTTCCAATCGGGCGGGGTGAGGTTGAACAACTCAATGCAAGTATCTGGTCGAAAAAAGGTGGTCTGCTGGTCCGCAGGTGCGCCGTTCCAATAGCTGAAATCAAAGTCGTCGGGCAGACCTGGCCAGCGTCTGTCTTGCCAGTCACTGTCGTACGTGCCGGCCAAAGCCAGGCGGGGTGCCCACGCTCGTCCTACAACCCCGAACCCGACAGGCTGGTGGTCCAGGGCGCTCGAAATTTCAGCCATTTCAACGGCACTGATATCCCCGTCTGGCTGGGAGATTTTCAGCAGCCTTTCGATAGGCCTATCAGTCGGCTCAATCTGCGGGGCGGGTAGTTCCTCAAGGAGCAGCTCAAGTGAGCTGGCCACTTCAAAATGGCGACGCTCAATCCAGCCTCGCCCCAGAGGGTTGCTATAACAGACCTGATTAAGTAGGTAGGGCTCAGGCGTGTGCTCGGGGTAGTGCGGATTCCCAAAGACACTCGATCCGCCAAATGCGTATTCCCATTGTAATGGTACATGCTTGGCCAATTCGGCTTCAGTTAGATGCCAGCCACCCAAGAAGCCTTGCCTAAATACTCGCGGCCCTGTGAAACGTAGTCGTTTATCTAAAAGAATATTGCGAGTGGGTGCGTTCGCGCGGCGTAGGTTTGCTTCGGCTTGCGCATCACGCCAGGCATAGAGTTGCTGTTGCGTAAGTGGTTCGCCTGTCTTCCATGGCTTAGGCTGCTCGACCGTGATCTTCAACGGCGCTGCTGGTTCGCTCAGGCGAATGCCAGCTACCCAGTCGCGAGTGGGAGTGCCATTGGGGGCGTGGGCGTGCCCGTTGATGATGACATCACAGCGAGGTTTGAAGGGTGCTAAGTCGCTTTCCTCTTTTACGCTGCTGCGCCCTTCCTCACCGAAGTACTGATCAGCCAAGCAGAGTGCTACGGGCTCATCATCTATTACTTGGGCGCTTAGGTGCCCAGGTCTTTCGGCGATTGCCTCTAGCCGATAGCCTACCTTCATCACGATCACTGGATGCTCGACATCCTGTTTATCGAGCGCGCTGAAGCACATGACGTCAAATGGCGTCAGGTTGCGAAATTCCATGTCGGGTTGCCCCCTTCAGTTGAGATCGACATCCACGCCGTTGATTTGCACAGGCCCTGTGGCACTGAAGTCAAAGTTGCTGCCATTGATCAGCACGGTGCCGTCGGACTTCATCACCAGACTGGCCTTGCCGACTGTGATGCTCAGTTCGTCACCTGCGCTGATGCTGAACCTGTTGCCGACCACCACTGACTTATGAATCCCCACCTGTTCGCTCTGGCTAAGCCCAACAGTGGTGTTCATGGCCGCGCCCACGCTCACCTGGTATCCCGCACCGATGGTCAGGGCCTTGGCCAAACCGATGGTTTCTGCCTTGGCCAGCTTGATGGTTTCGGTCTTGTTGGCGCCGATGGTCACGCTGCGGTTGGCGCCAATGCTGATGGTTTCGTTCTTGCCAACGTCTTCGGTGCGGTGGTCGCCGATGGAGATGGTTTCGTTGTGATCGACTCGCTCACTGCGGTCGTTGCCGACAAAGGTGGTTTCGTTGTGCTTGACGACGTTGTTCTGGTCCTTCTCGGCATGGATGAATACCTCTTGCCGACCCAACTCATCCTCGAAACGCAACTCGTTGAAGCCATCCCCCTTGTGGGTCTGGCTTTTGATGGTCATGCGGGTCTTGTGGTCGGGCAGGTCGTAGGGCGGGAGCTGATCGCCGCAATAGGTGCGCCCGGTAATCATCGGCTGGTCGGGGTCACCGTTGACGTACTGGATGATCACGTCCTGGCCGATGCGCGGGATCGCCATCGAGCCCCAGCTGCCACCGGCCCAGCCTTGCGACACACGCACCCAGCAGGAGCTGAACTCGTTGTTCTGGCTTTCACGGTCCCAGGGAAAGCTGACCTTCACCCGGCCCCACTCATCGCAATAGATCTCCTCTCCCTTCGGGCCGACCACAGTAGCCATGTGCGGGCCATCAACGCGTGGTTTTGATAGTGGGGCAGGGCGCCATTCGGTCCGGCCGGGGACCAGCACGGCGGTCTGCTGGTAGTGCGTGCTTACATCTGCGCCGGCGGCTTCTTCCTGCAGGCTGGTGAATTGTTTGCCTTTGTGGGTAACCGTGTTCACTCGCCAATGCGCGTCGAGGTCGTCACGTGAGTGACCTGTCAGGGTGAAGCTCAGGCCCGGTTGCAGGCGAACATCGTCACCCTCAACCTCGGCAATACGCACATCGTGGCGCAACGCAGTGATGCGGTTTTCGGTGAACGGCTTGCCTACCGCATCGCGTTTGTAACGGCCTGGGTAATCGAAGAATTCGTACTCTTTGGACTGATGCTCCAGGAAGGGCCCGGCAGCTCTGTGTTCCTGGCGGTAGGCCGGGTTGGTAAAGGTGTAGTCGCGCTGTACCTGGCGAGCGGTGCGCACCTGTTCGCTGTAGCGCAAGCGGCGAAGGCACGGCATGGCTTGATCGCCACCGCCGGTGGCTTGGTACAGCACGCTGTCAGGGTCTACAGGCTCGTCGGCATCAAAGAAGCCCTCGTCGTCATCCTCGGCCTTGATGGTCCCATGGCTGATCAAGCCGAATGATTGCAGCCGATCGGTAATGATCAGCTTGTGCAGCTTGTCATTGTGCGCAAAGCGGTAGACGAAGCCTTCTTCAGCAGCCAGGCGGGTGATGAACGCCAGGTCCGTCTCACCGGCCTGAACGCAGAACTCGCGGACCTGATGGTCCATGCTGGCGCGCAGTTCGTACTGGTTGATGCCCTGGCGCTGGAGCATCAGCTCGAGAATTTGCGGGACGGTCTTTTGCTGGAAGATGCGCCAGTTCGAGCGCAGGTCGGCCCGGGCCAGCTGGGGCTCGACCAGCGCGTGATAGTAGGTGCGGTAGAAGCCACTTTCAGCCTGGCTGAACCGGCTGACCAGGCCGTGCACGTAGCGCACCGGGCGTTCGCCGTCCCAGATGGTAAAAAGTACGGGCTTGTCGAGCAGGTGGCCGAAGTCGATATCGTTTTCGAAGCTGATGAGTTTCAGCTCCAACTCGAAGGGCATGCTGATCCCCTCTCGGAGTTCGAACGACACCACTTCGAATTCAGCTTTTCCAACTAAAGGCTGGAAGCTGTAACGCAAATCAGATTGGCTAGGCATAAGCAATCCTTGTCCGCCGTCTGAAGTAATACAAAGTCCGGGCAGGTATACCCACCCGGAGCATTCGTAAATATCAGGCGGCGGGTGCGCGCCAGTCGTCAGACCCTTCGGTATTGGCCACATCGTGCGCCCAAGTGATCTTTCGATAGGTCAGCGCAACCTCGATCAGCTGTGTGTAGTTTTCGTTCTCCTTGTCTTGAGCGTGGGGTAACACGGTATTGATGCTGACGATGGTGGCGTCTTCGAGTTTGGTCGTGAAGAAGTGCTCCTGTTTGCCTTCCATTGAAGTGCGGTACCAGTTGACTTCAACGGTCGGCAGCATTTCGCCAGTGGCCAGTGCTTGATACATCAGAGGCGTGGCCTTGTTCAGCGAACTGGTGAACTTGAGCGGCTTGTGCACGCGCTGACCGGTGGGTTGGCCGTTCTGCGGGTCAGTAGGCGTGGTCACCTCATGCTGGATTTCCTGAACCAGGATTTCATCTTCATGGCCTTCCTGGTAAACATTGCCGACGGACTCAGCGGTAAATGCGCCAGCAGTGATGTTGCCTTGAGTTTGACCAATGATCTTGATGTAAGCGGGTGTTGGCATGGCAGTTTCTCCTGCGTCCATGTGGATAAAACACGCGCACCCAGGGTGGCGTGGCCATCGGGAACGATGGGCTTGTCAACGAAGCAAACGCTTCGCTAATTCCTTGAAATCAGTTGAGCCGTGTGTGGGCTCGCTACTGCTGCAAGATGCCGTTCAGCGACTCCAGCACCTCGGTGGTAATGAGGTGCAGCCGGTAGCTGTAGATGCCGTACGCCACCGCCATGGCGAGGGCGGAAATGACCAACGGGCTCCACCACGGCCATTGCCGGTTCATGCGGAAGTTGCTTGGGGCGACGTTGGTGTACGGGTCGCAGACGGTCTCCGGAGTCGGGCCGCGCAGTTCTCGGATAATCCCGTGGAGTTGGTGTATCAATGCGTTGAGGGATTCTTCGCCCTTCGGGGCGATGGCGTACTTGCCCTTCAAACCGAGGCACAGCGCGAAGTACATGAACTCCAATACGTCCTGGTAACGTTTGGGTTCCTGCATGAGGCGCGACAGCACGGTGAAGACTTTCTCTCCACCCCAGGTTTCGTCGTGGAAGATGCTGAGCAGGGGTTCCTGGCTCCAGCAGCTGGTTTTACCCCAAGGCCTGTCCATGACAGCTTCATCGATGAAAAGGCAAAGACCGTATGAGTACGCCAGCAACTGAGCGGGCTCGTAGCCGTGCTGGCGCATCTCTTCCCGCACGTTTTCGATCTGGTTGCGCACCTGCTGGTGCACCTCCTTGATGTTGGGCAGCGCATCCAGTGTGCGCAGGCGTATCACCAGGCCGAACAGCGGCGCGGCTGCATCCAGCATCAGGTTGTCGTAGCCGCCACGTAGCTGGAAGTCTGGGTCTGCCGGGTAGCCTTCATACACTGGTTCTGCCTTCGGCTTTCGCTCAGCGCCATCAGCCGCTGTCGGTGCGGGTGAGTCGTTGGACAAAGACGCCTCGAGCATTGCGTGCAGTTGCTCGCTTTCGACCTGTTCGGCATCAGTTGGGGGGCTGTTTTCTTGTTTCATTTCATTCACTCCTGATCGCCCAGAACTGCAGTTCCAGCCCCGGGAACTCCCCCGCGACGTGGATACCGAAGCCACTGGATGCCTCCATGCCCGCCCAAGCCGGGGAGCGACGGTCCAGCTCGAAGTAGGTGAAGCCTGCATGGAAGGGCAGATCCCGAGGAGCCACGGGCAGCGGCACCAGTGGAATACCTGGAAGCTGCAGCGGCACTACCTCGTTCAACGACTCCAGCGAGACGACCTTTGCCTTCTGCACGAACATCCGACGCAATGTCTGAGGCGGCATGTGGGCTCGCACTGCCAGAATGAAGTCGGCCTCGTCGATCAGGCGGCGATCCTCCAGCGTGGTTGTCAGCAAGCCGTACTCCAGCGTCTCCAGCGGCAGCGAAACGGCGCGGGGTTGCAGCACCGTGCTCAGTGCTCGGCGTAGCGTGTCCTCCAGCGGCTTGAAGGAGGTGCGCAGCGCGGTATGGTGATAGGCGGGGTATTCCTGCGGCAGCCGGCTCTCGTCGGTAAACGTCACGAACTCGCCACAGGCCTGGCTCATGCACAGGTACAACTGTTCGGGGTGGGTCTGCCCTTGCCTGGCCAGATGCTGGAAGCATGGCCACCAGCGGTTCATGGCCTGCAGCAGGTTGAAGTCGCGAATGTCGGCGATGCCGGACTGCCCTGAGGCGCCAATGCGGGCGGCGAGGTTGCGCGCACGCTCGCGCAGGGAGTTGGTGATTTCTTCCAGATACCGTTGCAGCGCGGGTACGGCGCGCACTGAAACGCTGGTGGGATAGAAGCCTTCATCCAGTTGCAGGCTGCCATCGGGGCGCCGTTCCAGAATGCGCGTCACGGCCAGGCGGGTGTAGGCGCTGCTGTCGTCGGCCTTGCGTTTGAGCTGCAGGTTGGGCACCGCCAGGTCAACCTGCACCAGGTCACCGTCGGCGCTGTGCGTGTCCTTGATTTCCAGGGCCTGGGCGCTGTATCGGAAGTTGGCGGGGTTATCGGGCCAGCTCACCTCACGGCCACCTTCGGTGCGCAGCGGCAGGCACAGGTAGATCTCGCTGTCCTTCGCGCCGTCGTCTTCGATTTCCAGCGGTGGCGGTGGTGGCAGGTCTGCAGGGATATCGAACACCGTGCCGTCCGGCATGATGCCCCGTGCACGGGTGATGGCGACCTTGCCCAGGCTCAGGTACTCGTCGTTCAACTGCAATTCGCTGAAGCCATAGAAGGCTGCGTTCAGGCTGCCAAGACGTTGATGCAGGGCCGCTTCGGCGGCACGGGCGGCCTGTTGGAAATGCTGCGGTTTGACGAACAGGCCTTCCGGCCACAGCACAGGGTTACGTGAACTCATGAGCGCTCCATGTCAGCGTGAGTAAGCGAGAAGGGCAGGGTTACAGGCGCCATCAGTCTTCCTCCTTGAGCAGGAGCTGCGTGTCGTTGAGCAACACCGACAGGATGATCTGGTGCCCGCGGGGCGGAATGCGCAGCACCTGGCTCCAGGTGGCGTTTTCCTGATTCCGGTAGTCGGCGATCACCGCGACGAAGCGGGTTTCGGCCTCGATGGGCGCAAAGGGGATGAACTTGAACTGGCCAGGGCGCAGCAGGTAATCGTCATCGCGTATGTAGGTGCTGCGCAGCGCCTCGGCAGGGTCCTTGTCCAGCAGTTCGTAAACACTGTTGCGCAAGAGAGAGTCGTCGCGCAGTTGCAGGATCTTCACGGCCATGGGCGTAGCGACGGGCTCGGCGGCCACGGTGGTGGTGCGCGGCAAGGTCAGCACCACGGTCGGGTCGTCGTAGCTGCCCGGGGTACTTTCTTCCATGGGGGAGCGCGCCGGATCCTCGCCATCGTCAACTGGCGAATCGACGGGCGACATGGCCGGGAATTGTTCCTGCAGGTACTCGAACAGGGCCCCGACTTTCTCGGTCAGCACGTAGGGGTCGCCTGCACTCAGGCTGACCGCGTAAGGGCTGGGCTCCACAACCGGCCCGGGCTCGGGCGCCACCTCAAGGCTGTTCGGGTTGCCATTGAGCGTTGGGCTGGCGTTGATGCTGAACGCGACCTGGGTGGGGTGTTCCCCGGGCGGTCCGATGGGCAATGAGGGGTCCATCACCACCTGGCCAATCTTGCTCAGGGACGTGCAACCCGAGAGCCCGATCAGCGCCGTCAGCAGGCCGGCCACGCATGTTGGACGCATCATAGGCGTTCTCCTGCAATCAGGCGTTCCAGTGGGCTCTGCTGCGTTGGCGCTGCCTCGGTGTCCAGTGCCGCCAAGGGGTCGTTGCCCATGCCCGGTTCGAATGCCGAGCAGATGTCCGCGACTGTCTCGGGGGCGGCTGCAGCGGCATGACAAGCCTCGGGTGGAACATCCAGCAACCAGTGATCAAGGGTTCTCTGTTCAGGGCTGAACAGGTCCTCCACTGAGCGTGCGTCGGCCTGCGCAAGCTGGGCCTGCAGCCGATAGGCGCCAATGCGCAACTGGTCACCCTCGAGCAGCCGCCTGGCGGTAAGCGACCCCAGGCTGTGGAGGCTGTCGTTCAGGTAGGTACGCTGACAGCGATCGATGACGCAGAAGCTGCCCTCGATCCAGCGGATCTCGCAATGGATCGGTGCAACGGTCTGCTCACGGTCGTTGATCTGCCAGGTGGCCTTCGCGCTGCCGATGGTGCCGCCTGTGCGATCGAACTGATGTCGGGCAGCGACGTTGTGTTGCAACTGATCCAGGTTGGTGATGCTCAAGGTCAAAATGCTCATGAGCGCCCCCGGAACCGCACCACAGGGCAGCTCTGGCCGTGACGGTCATCGACGAAGCTGGTCCAGCCCAGGTAGGCACCCAGGCTACGGTGCAGGCAGAAGGGCGGCAGTGCGTTCTGCTTCAGGCGCAGCTCCAGGTCGTAGGCCAGGCCATCACGCAGCAGGAAGTCGATCAATGCCCGTAACCGGCCGAAGTTGATGCCGCTGGGCAGCAGGTCACGCAATTGCGCTGGGTCGAGTTCGCTGATCACGATGGTGAACTTGCTGCTGCGTGTTCGGGTGCGGCTGCCCACCATGAAAGTGCTGCCCAGTTCGCCGTTGCTGCGGCCAAGGCTGACCAGTTGCCTGGCGGCAGTAGGGACCGAGCGGGTTTCGAACTCGCGGATCTGTACCTGCTTCAAGTCGAAGCAGTGGGCGATGATGCCGGCGACCGTGCCCGGCGCACGGCTGCGGCTGGCAATGACGCCGGCGAAACTGAGCAGCCGGCTCCACGGCAGTGCCGTGTCCCCGCGCAACTGTCTGTCATTCAACCCGAGCAGGGCAAAGATGTACTGGGAGAACCCATCGGTAGCTCCCGGCTGAAAGCGGATGTAGTAGCGATATTTACGCCAGATGCGATGCAGCAAGCTGAGGAGGTAGTGGTTGAAGAAATCGAAGAACGCCGGCCGCACACCGATGCCCTGTGCATGCTCGTATGCCACCTGCTCCAGGTAATAGGTGGGCAGCGGCGAGTCGGTGCCATGCAAACCCATGAAGGTGGTGCACACGCGATAGCGGTCAGCTTCCCCTGGCATACGTTCGACCTTGGATATGTCGGAAACCGGGAAACTCAGCCGCGGGTCACTGGCAAGTCGCACCCTCAACCGGGTGGCCTGATCTGGCCAGCGTGGTTCCAGGTCATCCCCGTGCAAGCCGTGCAGGCGTTCCAGCAACTGGAAGAAGTTGTACTGGTGCGCCTCGGCGAACAGCTTGTCGGCTAGATCAGCGGTTGTTTGCCGGTCTGGATTGGCCATGTGTAGTGCTCGTTGTTGGTGGTGTTGATCACTTCCAGTTGGTGGAAGGAATTGATGCTGGCGTACAGGGCGAAGAAGTGCGCGAGCACGCAACCGAACAGGTACAGGTCGCCTTCGCAGAGGAATGCGCTTTGATCCAGCTTCAGCCGCGTGCGCAAGCCACGAATGGGCTGGCCCTTGATCAGCCAGTCCAGCGGCTCCGTTTGCACATCACGGATGCCATCGAGGCGTTTGCGGGTGGTGCGTGTCTGCTGGATGTCGTGCAAGGCCGCGAAGTCGTAAGCGCGGATGACCGCTTTCAGCGGCTCGGCCGAGAGCAGCGACAGGTAGTTGAGCGACATGTTGGAGATCAGGGCCCATTGCAACTGGCCATCCAGCACCGGCCGGTAGGGGCGGGTGGGGGCGCGGATGTTGGTATAGGTGGCCAGGGGCGGCGTGATTTCGGTGAGCACGTTGATGTCATCGATGCCCAACGCCAGCGGCAGGTCGCGGTTGGTGCAGGTCAGGTCGATGGACGCTGTTTCCAGTTCGCCGATGTAGGCGTTGGCATCGGCGCGCACGAAAGCGATGCGATGGGTGACGCCATCGCCGCGCAGGGAGTCCTCGAGTGTGTAGCGGTAGTACAACGCCGTGCGCCCTTGCACATGCTCGATCTCATGGGCGAACGACTCGAAGGGGCGGAAGGTTCTCAGGTGTTCGCCGGTACTTCCGTCAGTCGTGGTGCGGGTGCTGATGACCCGGTCGACACTGAAGATTTCATAGGCGTGCCGCTCCTTGCCTCTGGGCACAAGCTCGACCTGGGCGGGCCGGTTGGACAGGTCGATGGGCTCGGCGCTGTGGCTGAGCAGGTTCACTGCCGGGGTGCAGAACAGGCTGAAGTCTGCTTTGCCGACACGCAGCGAATCCGGTAACTGTCGGGTGAAGTGAAACTCGAGGTCGACCCGCTGAGACGCTTGAGCAGGCCAGATTTTCTCCAGGCCGGTGATGCTGACGAAGTGGAAACGCTCGGGAAATACGAAGTACTCCTGCAGGATCCGGTAACCGTCAAAGACGTTCTGTGGGTAAGGCAGCAGCGCTTCGTCCGGGCTGAAGCCTGGGAACACGATGCTGCTGGCCGGCAGCCGGCGTACCCCACCATTGACTGTCACGCAGACATGCTTGAGGTATTGAGCGATCCACAGGTACAGCGTGCGGGCAGTTTGGGTGTCACCGCTCAGGTGAAAGTCGAGGCTGGCGCAGCCCAGGGTGTTCAGCGGCCGCTCGACCAAGGTTTGCAGGCCGATGCGAACTACCGAACTGTCGAGTGTCTGGGTTGCATTCACCGACTCGATCTCGAACGGGTGAATGTCCACCGCCGTGCAGGTGCGGAATTCGCAGGGCACCCCATCCACGGGGCTGGAGAACAACCGCGAGCCTTTGGCGATGGGTTGCGACTGGCTGAGCGCTTGCTTGCGCGGCGTGAACTGGATGATCGTGGCGCTCGGCAGGGGCCGCAGGTAGTTGGGCCACAGCAACTGCAGCATGGGGTGCGTCAGCTCGGGCAGGTCGTCCTCCAGCTTGAGCCGCAGTTTGGCCGTGAGGAATGCAAAGGCTTCCATCAGGCGTTCGACATCCGGGTCGCTGCCACCCTTGCCGAGCAGGCGGGCAAGTTGTGGGTTGTCTTGGGCGAAGTCGTTCCCCAGTTCATATAGGTAACGCAACTCTTCGCTGAATCGGTCCTTGAGTGACATAGGTCACCTCACTCGGGTGTGGCGGTTATGGCCATTGACCAGCAGCTCCAGTTGCAGCTGCTCCGTGTGGTTGTTGACCTGCACGTGGCAGTCCAGCCTGAAATGCAGTTCCAGCGGGGCATGGCAATCGGGGACGGCCTTGAGCGCGCGCACATGCACACGCGGCTCAAAGCGCTGAATGGTGCGGCGGATGTCCGCGCTCACCTGTTTCAGCAGGTCGCCACTGCTTGCGTCGTGCCCGTTGAAGTCACTCAGGCCCAGCTCAGGGCTGCTTTGCGAGCAACCCTGGCGAGCATTGAGCAGCGTTTCCAGATGGCGCTTGATGGCGGCGAACTTCTGGGTAGCGTTCTCTTGCCTGGAGGGCACCCGGCTTGCGAGTTGATCCGTCACCAAACGGTCGAAAAATCCACTCATTGGGTATCAAGCCGACCGACCAGGGAGATTTCGAAATTCGCCCCCATGTACTTGAAGTGCGGGCGCACGGCGAGCGAGACCTGATACCAGCCCGGGTCACCGGCAACGTCCGACACCTCGACCCTTGCAGCACGCAACGGGCGACGGCTGCGCACATCGGCTGACGGGTTCTCCTGGTCGGCGACGTACTGCCTGATCCATTTGTTCAGTTCGGACTCAAGGTCCTTGCGCTCTTTCCAGCTACCGATCTGCTCGCGCTGCAGCACTTTGATGTAGTGGGCCAACCGGTTGACGATGAACAGGTAGGGCAGCTGGGTGCCGAGCTTGTAGTTGGTTTGCGCTTGCAGGCCTTCCGGGGTCTTGGGGAAGTTCTTCGGCTTCTGTACCGAGTTGGCCGAGAAGAACGCGGCGTTGTCGCTGTCCTTGCGCATGGTCAGGGCGATGAAGCCCTCTTCGGCCAGCTCAAACTCCTTGCGGTCGGAGATCAGGACTTCGGTCGGAATCTTGGCCTGCAGCTGACCCAGTGACTCGTACAGGTGCACCGGCAGGTCTTCGACGGCACCACCCGACTGCGGGCCGATGATGTTCGGGCACCAGCGGTAGCGGGCAAAGCTGTCATTGATGCAGCTGGCCAGCAGGAAGGCGGAGTTGCCCCACAGATAGTTGTCGTGCCGCCCTGCGATGTCCTCGTCGTAGGTGAAGCTCTGGACCGGGTTTTCTTGCGGGTGATAGGCAGAGCGGAGCATGAATCGCGGCCCGGTCAGCCCCGTATGACGGGCATCCTCGCTTTCGCGGAACGCACGCCACTTGGCATGCCGGGGGCCGGCGAAAATGTCCTTGATCTCCTTCAGATTGGGCAGCTCTTCAAAGCTGCTCAGGTTGAAGAACTCAGGAGAGGGCGCCGCGAGAAAAGGGGCGTGTGCCATGGCACCGACCGAGGCCATGTAACTCAGCAGTTTTATATCGGGAGAAGAGGGGCCGAAGCTGTAGTTGCCAACCATCGCTGCAACGGGTTCACCACCAAATTGGCCATAACCTGCGGTGTAAACATGCTTGTAGATGCCGCTGCAAGTGATATCGGCGGCATTCTCGAAGTCATCGAGCAAGTCATCTTTGCTGACATGCAAGACCTCGAGCTTGATGTTCTCGCGGAAGTCGGTTCGGTCGACCAAAAGTTTGAGGCTGCGCCACGCGGATTCAAGTTGCTGGAACTCGGGCTGATGCAGGATGGCATCCATCTGCCTGCTGAGCACCCGATCCAGTTCAGCGATCATCTGGTCGACGCGATGTTTGTTGATGAGTTGATCAGGGTCATGGCTTTTAAGGATTTCGGCGATAAAAGCAGATACACCCTGGCGAGCGACTTGATAGCCCTCTTGAGTAGGTACCAACTTGGTTTCTGCCATGATCTGGTCGAGCAGGGTGGCGTTGCTCAGTGTTTCGGTTGTTGTTTCAACCGCGACGGTCGTGCTGTTTTGCTTTGGCATGGGGACGCTCCGTTGTCTCAGTCTTCTTTTGGCGCCTCGAGCACCAGGTCAAGTTCTTCTGCCAGTTGTTTGCGTGCCTGTTCGTTGTTCAGCAGGTGCTGCAGTTGCTTGCGGAACGTGGGCACGTTGCCCAGTGGGCCTTTCAGTGCGACCAATGCCTCGCGAAGCTCCAGCAGCTTGTTCAGCTCCGGTACCTGGCGGGCGATGCTGTCTGGCCCGAAATCGTTGATGGACTTGAACTGCAGGTTGACCGCCAGCTCTGCGTCGGGGGCAGTGCTGAGCATGGATGGCACGGACATGGCGAGGCTGACATCGGCGTCGTTCAACACATTGTTGAAACTGTGTTTGTCGATTCGCATGATCGAACGGTCTTCCAGCGCGCGGGCATCATCCAGGCCGAAATCGCCTAGGACCAACATCTTGTGCGGCAGCTCTACCTCGGCTTGTTCGCCGTCGGTGGCCGGTACGTACTTGATGTTTATGCGTTCTTTGGGTGCAACAGAGCCTGAGCTTTTACTCATGAGTTTCAGCCTTCGTGAAGTTTGAATATATGTAGGAAACGTCCTACAAAGTTATGTTTAAATTTAAACGTAATTGGCTTCTCGCTATGTGCGTGTAAAAAACCATGCACCGAAAAAATATTGTGCGTCGAGCGTGAAAGTGTAAGGAAATATTTGGTTGTGAATATTGTTTTGTCTGTACTAGCCTTTGTTTCGTTTCGATGCTCCACTATCCAGTAATTGTATTTGATGACTACTGTTGAGGCGTGACTGGCCAGTCGGGTAGCGCTGTTGCCGTATTTGATGAGTGAGTGAAACCAATGATTGTCCGCTATGCATATGGCGTTGGGCTTTCGATGTTGTTCTCCCTGGCGCCAAGTTTGGCGAGCCAGACCAGGGACTGCCCGCAGATAGTCTCCAACGTCGAACGTCTGGCTTGTTTCGACCAGGCCGCTGGCACCCCGGCGCATGTGACGAAACTGCAATGGTCCGCGCCGGAGCAGGATTCGCCCACGCTGCGTCGTGTGATGACCCATGAGGCGGGGCGGCCGCCGGAGGAGCTGACGTTTCGCCTCGAAAAAGGGGATGACGGGCTGATGATCTCGGCGCCCGCAATCGCTTCGGTCGCACCGTACCCCTACCTGGTGATCAGTTGTGTGCAGAACATTTCCAGGTTGCAACTGGTTACCGCACAACCCATCGATGCCGGCCGGGTGATGGTGCGATTGCAGGGGGAGCGTGGCTCCACTCTCGCTACCCCCTGGCAGGTGACGGAGAACGGCCAGGTGCTTGACGCTGGCAGGGGCTTGCCGGGCATCGAGCAGATCAAGCCACTGATCGGGGCCCATCGCATTCAGGTCGAAAGCGACAACCCAGCCGTTGATGGGCTGGTTTTCGACGCTCAGGGGCTGGACCCACTCATCGATGAGGCGCGCAAGGCATGTCGCTGGTAGCAGAGGTCACCGCACAGGAAATTGCCCGGTTGCTTGCGCCCATCGACGCGCAGAACCCTGCCGGCCTGTTCGATGTGGAGAACGAAACCTACCAGGCCATCGACCAGGAAATGGTCAAGCTGGGTGGGTTGCAGGAGCCTTCCATCGACTGGGCGTATATCGAAGAAGCGTCCCGCCAGTACCTGGGCCAGGAGTGCAAGCACCTGCGCATCGTCGCCCACCTGGGTGTCGTTTGGCTGCGCAGCCAATGCTGGGAGCGCTGGGGTTTTACCCTCGCACTGCTGGCCGGCATGGTCGAAGCCTATTGGGAAAGCGCATACCCGAAACCGGGCCCCAAAGGGTTCCTCGGCAAGCGCAAGCTGGTTGGTCTGATGCTCAACCGTTTGCTCGTGGCGTTGCCGCGCCTGGACCGCTTCACGTTCAGCCCCGCGCACGCCGCGGCGGCTCAAGGCGCGCTGCAACGCCTGCAACAGCAGCGGGAAGCAGCGCAGCTCGATGAAGCGGCCGTTGGCGAACTGGAGCGCCTACTACGCAAGCACACGGAACTTTCAAACGGCCTTGCCGAGCCCACCACGGACAAGCCCCCTGCAAAAGGCATCAAGGCTGCGCCACTGGCCGAGGTCATCGCCACGCCAATGCCCCGTGTGTCGTTGGGCAACGAGCGGGAATCACGAAGGGCCATGCTGACCATGGCCGAGCTGATCAACCAACAGGACCCGTACGATCCTGCTGGCTACCAGTTGCGTCGGTTCGGCTTGTGGGCGCACATCCAGACGCCGCCTCAAACCAGGCAGGGCAACCGCACGGAGCTGATGGCGGTGCCGCAGGACATTGCCGGGGACTACGAAGATGCCATTGCCGCTACTGCAATCGACGCGGCCCTGCTGCAGCGGATCGAAAAGAGCGTGACGGCTTGCCCCTACTGGATTCGCGGCAGCTTTCTGGCCGCGAGCGCTGCCACGCGGCTGGCGATGGGCGAGGTGGCTGAGGCCATTCGCGCTGCGACCGCGCGGTTCGTGCAGCGCATGCCCGCGCTGCAGCAGTTGTGCTTCAGCGACGGCAAGGTATTTGTCGATGACCAATGTCTGGCGTGGCTCAGGGGGGCGCAAGGGCAATCCGATTCGGACGCGGCCTCTCAGGAATTCGCCACGTTGCGAGAGGAGCTGGCCTGCCAACTGGAAACCAGCGGCGTGGAAGCGGTGTTGCTCAGGCTGCAGGGCATGCAGGCGGACTTCCGCAGCCTGCGTGAGCGTTGCCATACCACGGTGATCGCGGCTGATCTGCTGGCTGCTCGGGGCGTGTCCTGGTTGGCCCAGGACTTGTGCGCAGGCGTTGCCCGAACGATGCAGGAAACCACCGCCAGCGCCTGGGAGCCTGAGGTGTTTCAACGCCTTCAGCAGTACGCGTGCACGGTCCATCACGGGCTGATTGGAACAAGGAACGGGAGTCAGGATGAATCAACTGTGGAAGCATCTTAAACGTTGGGGCTTGCCCCTGCTGGCCCGCATCGGCCTGGCCATGCCGCTGCTGCTCGGGCTGGGTGCCGCATTGATGCTGGTTGCAATCTGGTGGCTCGGCCCGCAATGGGTCTGGCGCGAGCAGCAGCCGCTGGCTAGCGTGGCGCATCGTGGCTTGGCCAGCCTGGCGCTTGTATTGGTGCCGCTACTCTGCTGGCTTGTGGTGCTGCGCAGGCGTTTTCGCCGTTTGCAGGCCGAACGCAAGCAGGCGGTGGACGCTGAACTGGACAACGTGTTGCCTTTCGTCCAGGCACAGGAGAAAGCCTTGGACCAAGGGCTGGCACGCTATCTGGACAATGCGGGTGGCAGGCGTGCCTTGTACCGGCTGCCGTGGTATCTGGTGGTGGGCGACCAACAGGCCGGCAAGACCAGTTTCATCGACCGTACCGAACAGAGTTTTTCCCTGACCCGCATCGACAAGGCACAAGCGCGAGGCAGGCAAGCGCAGGTGCTGGCTTATCCGATAGGCTGGTGGGTCAGCAACGATGCGGTGATCATCGACCCGCCGGGCGCTTTCGTCCGTCAGGAATCGTTGGCAGGCTCATCAGCCGAGGAGTCGGACACGTCGAAAGCACCACCCGCCACCTCGGCCAGGTTGTGGGAACACATGCTGGGCTGGCTGGTGCGTAACCGAAGCCAGAGAGCACTCAACGGCTTGCTGTTGGTCGTTGACCTGCCTGCGCTATTGCATGGCACGCCTGAGCAACGTGTCGCCTTGGCGCATGTGCTACGCACGCGGCTGTATGAAGTGAGCAGTCAGTCGGGCTCGCGCTTGCCGCTGTATGTGGTACTGGCCAAATTCGATCTGCTGGACGGTTTCGACCAGCTTTACGCTGGGCTTCCCGCCGCCATGCGGGAAAACATGCTGGGCTTCACCTTCAAACTGGATGCGGTCGGCACGTTCGATGCCTGGCTGGATGAATATGGCGATCATTACGATCGGTTGATCAGGCAATTGTTTGAACAGGTAGTGGACCGGCTCGATGTATTGGGCGGTGCGCCATTGCGAGTTCGCTTGTTCTCGTTGCATGCCCAGTTGATCGGGCTGCGTCCGATACTGTTGGCCTTCCTGAAAGAAACCCTCGCAAGTGACCGCTTCACCACGCCTGCCTTGGTACGCGGCGTGTACTGGTCTTCGGTCTTGCAGCAGGGCGACATGCTCAATGCGTTCGTGCGTGAGGCGGCACAGCCGTACAAGACCGAGTTTCCGCTGCGTGAAGGCAAGGCGCAGGGGCAGGCGCTGGTCTACTTCATTCAGCACGCCTTCCGGCGAGTCATCTACCAGGAGGCCGGCCTTGCCGGGGACAACATCAGGGTAGCGCGCAACAAACGTCGGTTGCTCTGGGTGGGTTCTGCAGTAGGCGTGCTGGCCTTCAGTGTCTCCATCGCCAGTTGGCAACGCTACTTTGACATCAATGGCACCAAGGCCGCCAATGTGCTCGCCAAGAGCAGAGAGTACAGTCATCACGAAGTGGACCAGCGTCTGGACCCCACCGGGCGCAACCTGCTGGAGCCGCTGGACCAGATACGCGATGCCGTGTCGGTGTTTGGCGACTATCGTGCCGCGTGGCCGGGTGTTTCCGACCTTGGCTTGTATCAGGGGCGCGCCATTGGCCCTCGCGTCGACGAGGCCTACCTGAGCCTGCTCTCCAGGCGCTTCCTGCCAGCCTTGGCCAGCGGTGTGATCGATGCCATGGACGCTGCGCCGCCGGGCAGCGAACAGCAGATGGCTGCGCTTCGGGTTTATCGAATGCTGGAGGACCGCCAGAGCCGCCGCCCCGAATGGGTCGAGGACTGGATGGCCCGCCAGTGGCAACAGAAGTTCCCCGGGCAGGGGCAATTGCAACGCGACCTCATGCGGCACCTGAAGTATGCCTTGGCCTATGCCGATACCGAACTTCCGCAGTACAGCCAGCGTATGGCACAGGTGCAGCAGGTGCTGCGCAAGGTACCACTGCCAGAGCGGGTCTACGCGAGCCTGAAACAGCAGGCTGGCGAGCAGTTGAATGCCGGCCTGGACCTGCGTCATCAGGTGGGGCCAGCGTTCGATGTGGTGTATCAGTCCTCACCCGGCTTCAGGCAGGGGGAGGGTGTCCTGATAGCGCCAATGCTCACCGCCAAGGGCTTCAAAGAGTACTTCGAGCCACGTAGTCAGCGGTTTGCAGAGATGGCGATGATCGACCAGTGGGCACTGGGCGAGCGCGACCAGCTCGATTACTCGGATGCCGACCGGGAGGCGCTGGGCGAGCGGCTACGTAACCTGTACAGCGCCGATTTCATTGACAGTTGGCGCCGTGCCTTGAACGCCTTCTCGGTGGCCGACTTCCGCGACCTGGATCATGGTGTCGCGATCATGCAGCAGTTGACCGGGCCAGCAGCACCCCTGCATCGGTTGCTGGACACAGTGAGGGACAACACTTCGCTTTCATCAGCCGTTGTCGCTGAGGCAGCCGGGGAGGTCGAAGCGTTGCAGCCGACAAGTGGCAGGCCTGATCAACAACAGGCCTGGGCCATTCAGCGGGCCTTTGCCGGGCTGAGTGCCATGCTGCAGGCAACCGGTGAGAAACCCAGCTACTACGACGAGACCCTTGCTGCCATCGCGGCCGTGCACGACTACGCCAAGGCGGTGCAGGACAGCCCCGACCGAGGCAAGGCCGCGCTGCAGGCCGTGCATCAGCGATTCTCGATGACAGGGCAAGACCCCATCGGCACCCTGCAGCGGGTGGCCACCGGCTTACCGGAACCGATCAACCACCAGGTCAGAAAAATGGCCGATCAAACAGCACAAGTGCTGAATGTCGAAGCCCTGCGCGAATTGGAGCGACGCTGGGACGCCGAGGTGTACAGCTTCTTCCAGCAGCGCCTGGCAGGGCGCTACCCCTTCGTCGTGAAAGCTCCCGACGCTTCGCTGGACGACTTTGAAGCCTTCTTCGGGCCGAAGGGGCGGCTGCAGCAGTTCCATGATCAATACCTGAAGGTCTTCCTGAGGGATAACCTCGAAGCCCTGCAGGCCGGCCAGCAGGGGCAGTCACTGATCCGCAGTGATGTGCTCGAACAGCTGGAGCGGGCAGATCGTATCCGTGAGACCTTCTTCGATCAGCGCGGCAACCTCAGTGTGCAGTTCAGCATCGAGCCGTTGGGCCTGAGTGCTAACCAGCGTACAAGCTTGCTGGACCTGGACGGTCAATTGATTCCCTACACCCATGGCCCGAGCCAGATCACCGGTATCGTCTGGCCCAATACCTTGGGGCAGCAGGTGCGCAGCAACCTGACCTTGCTCCGGCAGAACGGGAACAGCAGCAGCCTTGAGTACCGTGGCCCCTGGTCGATGTTCCGCTTGCTCAGCCGTGGCTCGCTCAATGGGCGCACGGCGACCAGCGTGGACCTGAGCTTCAGGGCCGGCGATGGCGTGATGCGCTACAGGCTTAACGCGCAGAAAGCCTTCAACCCTATAACGCAGGAGCCTTTCAAAGGTTTCCAGTTGCCACGAGGGTTGTTGCAGAAGTCGCCCAAGCTGGGGCCGACCACGCAGGCCGGCTTGTGAGGGTTGGCTTGGGAGTACGGTGCGAACCCGTCACCCATTGCGCTGGCGCCGCCAAAGTTGCGTCGACAGCAGTTGAAGGCGTTCGGCCAGCTTGGCGACGTGGGCGGCAGTGGTGCGACTCTGGTTGCTGGCAAGCACGCTTTTCTGGGTGGTTTGACTGATACCGGCGAGGTTGCACTGGATGCTGTCACCCACCGCGCTCTGCTCCTCTACAGCGGCAGCGATCTGCACACTCATGCCGCTTATCTCATCGACGCGCTGGGTGATCCCGTCCAGCGCCCGGGCGGCCAGCAGTGCCTGCTCGACGCTGACACCGGCCTTGCTGTGGCTGCGCTGCATCGCAAGTACGGCATCCCCGGTGGAGCGTCGCAAGGTATCGATGGTGCCCTGGATGTGCGCGGTAGATTGCTGGGTTCGCGAAGCCAGCCCGCGCACCTCGTCGGCGACCACTGCAAAACCGCGGCCGGCCTCGCCGGCGCGGGCAGCCTCGATGGCGGCATTGAGGGCAAGCAGGTTGGTCTGTTCGGCGATGCTTTGAATCACCTCGAGTACGCGGTCAATTTCATTGCCATGCTGTTCCAGTTGATGAATCACCATGCTGGTCTGTTGCACCTCGTTGGCGAGGCTATCAATGTGCTGGCGGGTCTGCTCGACCAGTTGGTGGCCGCGGTCGGATTCCTGGTTGGCCAGGTTCGCGGCGCTGGCGGTGAGCTGAGCGTTGCGCGCCACCTCCTGCACACTGCTGGCCATCTGGGTTATGGCGCTGGCTACCTGGGCAGTTTCCCCCTGCTGGCGGAGGGTCGCGCAATTGTTGTTGTCCACTGCAGACACTAGCTCTTCGGCTTCCTTGCTCAACTGGCGGGACGAATCGGCAATGCGTCCGACTATTGCCCGGGTCTCGGCTTCGAGCATTTGCAAAGTGAAATCGATCTGGCCAAATTGGTCGCGGCGGCCACTGTAGAGTATCTGGCTCAGAGGGTTGTCGGCGATATTCCTGGCTTTTCGGGCAAGGGCGTCGAGGGGGCGCAGGCTGAAGCGCAACAGGCCGCCGAGCAGCAAGCTCGATAGCAGCATGGAGAGGGCAGCATGGCTCCAGGACAACGCGCCCAGCAAGCCCAAGGCCGCAAAGCACAGCAGGTTCACGCCAGTGCTGACAAGTGCCAGGCGCATGCCGACGGACAGCCGTGACATACGCAGGCAGTTGGTCTTTCTACCACTACGCAACTGTGCATAGAGATGTTCAGCAGCCTCCACCAGCGCTTTGGCCGGTAGCGTGCGAACCGATTGGTATTCCACTGTTTCGCCATTGCGCTGCATCGGCGTGACGTAGGCGCTGACCCAGTAGTGGTCACCGTTCTTGCAGCGATTCTTTACCAGCCCCATCCACGAGCGCCCATCCTTGAGTGTTTGCCACATATGCGCAAAAGCTTCTGGGGGCATGTCCGGGTGGCGCACGATGTTGTGATTGACGCCGAGCAATTCGGCTTCACTGAACCCGCTGATGTTGATGAAGTCGGGGTTGACGTAGGTGATGGCGCCCTTGGGGTTGGTTGTTGAAAGAATGTTCGCGTTTGCGCTGAATTCGACGGCACGACCACTGACCGGAAGATTGGTTTTCATTGTTTTTCTCCTGAACTGATGGGTACCCGCCGGGTAACTGCGCTCCCCTCGAAACGGTCTTCTGTGCTGAGCAGATGTTGTACCTGGGCGGCAGGTTGTGGCCGACTGAACCAGTAGCCTTGGGCGTAATGGCAGCCTTCACCAACCACGAATTCGAGTTGTGCCGAACTCTCGATGCCTTCGGCCACTACTTCCAGGCCAAGGCTACGGCCGAGAACGATGATCGCCTGGCTGATCGCGCTCTGTTTGTTCTCGTAAGGAACGCCGGTGATGAAGCTCTTGTCGAGCTTGAGGATGTGCAGCGGAAAGCGTGTGAGGTAGCCAAGCGAGGAGTAACCCGTGCCGAAGTCGTCCAGCGCCAGCAGAACACCAAGGCTGGTCAACTCATGCAGGCAGGCCAATGTGCCGATGTCGTCATGCATCAATTGGCTTTCGGTGATCTCCAGGATCAGGCTGGCGGGAGGCAGGCCGCTTTCTTGCAGGATATCGATCAGCCGGAGGGTGAAGTCGGCTTGTTGCAATTGGGTGCTGGAAATGTTCACCGAACAGCGCAGGCGCTCATGCCCGGCCAGTTGCCAGGCTCGGGTCTGCTGACAGGCCTGGCGCAGTACCCATTCGCCGACGCGGATGATCTCTCCCGACTCCTCCAGCGCAGGGATGAACTCCAGTGGCGAGATCAAGCGTTCGCCATGGCGCCACCGCAGCAGCGCTTCGACCCCGGTCACCAGCGGTGTCCCTTGGTCCAGGCGATAGATCGGTTGGTAGTACAGTTCGAATTCATTCTGTTGCAGTGCCTGGCCTAGCGCGGACTCCAGTTCCAGATGCTGCTGTGCGGTGTCTTGCAATGTTTCGTCGTAGTGGGCGAAGCGCGCCTTGCCGGCAGACTTGGCTCGGTAGAGGGCAAGGTCGGCAGCCTGCAGCACATCCAGGGCTTTGCCATTGTCGTGCAATGGCGCGATACCGATGCTGGCGCTGACCACCAGGGTACGACCGTCCATGTGCAGCGGTTGATGCAGGTTGTCGAGGATGCGCTGGGATATCTGCTCGGCGTCGCGGTCGCAGGTGAGGTCGTGAAGCAGGACGATGAATTCGTCGCCGCCGAAGCGGAACAGTTGGTCAGTGGGGCGCAGGGATTCTTTCAAGCGCACAGCCACTTCCACCAGCACGCGATCACCGACGTTGTGGCCGAGGCTATCGTTGATCAGCTTGAAGCGGTCCAGGTCGATGAACAGCAACGCCTCGTAGTCACCGCCCTTGCGCTGCTTCCTGAAGGTCTTCTGCATCTGCTCGTCAAGCCGGATGCGGTTGGCCAGGCCGGTCAACGGGTCGTGCTGGGCGGTATGTTGGAGGCGCTGCTCGGCATCCTTGCGTGCACTGATATCGGACTGCGAGCCAGCCATGCGTAGCTCGCCAGGGGTGGTCATTTCGGCGACCCCTCGCACGAGGACCCAGATGTAGTCACCGTTGTGCTTGCGGATACGGTACTCATGGTGAACGGACGATGTCTGCCCTTGTAGATGGGCATCGATGGCATGGCGAAAATCCGGCAGGTCATCCGGGTGCACGCGGCCGAACCAACTGGAACTGCTCTCGCCGATGCTATCCCGGCTGAGGCCGAGCATGCTGGCCCAGCGCTCCGAGACGTAAAGCCGATCCTGGTCGACGTGCCAGTCCCACAGCCCGTCGTTGGCACCGCGTAGCGCGCGGGCAAAGCGAGCCTCGCTATCTTCCAGCGCCTTGTGCTGGGCCGCACTGTAGGTATCGATGGCCAGCGTCATGTCGAAGAACACCGCCTTCAACAGGCTTGAATAGAGCGTGGCATCCGGGCTGTTGCCAAACACGCTTTCCAGCATGTCGTCGAGGTACAGCCGATAGCTGCCGAGGTACCACTTCAACTCCAGGCCGATCTGCTGGTGGATCACGCCGATACGCAGGCGGCCGTTGACGTAGGTTTCATCGTAGGGGCCGCCCCACAGGCACTGGTAGTACTCGGCCTGGCTCTGCTTCAAACGGGCGGTGACCTCCGGCGTGCGAAGCAATGCAGACGGCGTGGAGAATTCCGCCAGGTGACGGTACAAATGGTCGACGAAAGCCTGCTGGGACGGGGCCATATACTGAGCTGCCGCGCCTAGTCGCCTGGCGTCTTCGGCGCTCCAGTCGAGAAAGCGAAAGCGTTCGGCAATCTCTGCGTGATCGAGACGGATACGCTTGAGTAATTCCTCGAGGTCTTTTGTCACCTTCATTCGCATCCCCTGGTATTGGTGAAGATTCCTTTCCGCTGAACCAAAAAAAAGCGCCTATTATCCTGCTCGGCAAAGCCGGTTCCCGCAGGGCGGAACCTGGTGATGGCACATTCACATCATTGGGGATCTTCCGACAATTTATCCAGCAATGCAACCAAGCGTCGCCGCAGCAGCCCCAGTTCGCGGGATTTGAAGGCGTGCCGGGTCTGTTCGAGAACCTCGGTGGCATCCAGCAAAGCGGCCTGTACCTGCCCAGCCGAGCCCAACTTTGCTTCACCGAGCCAGCGGCAAAGCGGTACGGCGCTGCAATTGCCAGGCGTACTCAGCACCTCGCAATCGGGTGCTATGGGCGCCAACAGCTGGCGCAATTGATCGGCCAGTTCAAGATTGTTGCAGATAATTCTGGTTGCCGGGTTGGACTCGCTCATCAAACTGCATTCCCATATGTTTGGTGTGCTGTTTACAACACCGCCTATGGTGTTTGATTGATTCAGGTCAATGCTGAAACCTTTCCACTTTCAATCCTGAAGCCTGCGCTGCAGGACGAGTTGTGCGGGTGTTGCACAAAAGGTCTCAAGTCTTTCGAAATATGACTTGGACGGTCTTGTTGGGTGGCGCATAGCATTGCAGCCACTGGAGTTCACAACCGACTCCCCCATCAGGAAAATGCATATGAACCTCAAATCCCTTATCACCAACCCGCTGGGCTTCGGTACCGCCCCACTAGGCAACATGTTCCGTAATGTGCCTGAAGACGAAGTACAAGCTACCGTCGATGCCGCCTGGAACAACGGTGTGCGCTACTTCGACAGCGCCCCGTTCTACGGTGCCGGCCTCTCTGAAATTCGTCTGGGCAATGCCCTGGTTGGTCGCCCACGTGACGAGTACGTGCTCAGCACCAAGGTCGGCCGCATCATCCTCGACGAACTGGAAGACCCGGCAGCCCGTGAACTGGGCGAAAAAAGCGGCCTGTTCGAGCACGGCAACCGCAACCGCATCGTCAACGACTACAGCGCCGACGCCACCCTGCGCTCCATCGAGGATAGCCTGCGCCGCCTGAAGACCGACCGCCTGGACATCGTCTGGATCCACGACATCGCCCAGGACTTCTACGGTGACGAATGGCTCAGCCAGTTCGAAACCGCCCGTACCGGTGCCTTCCGCGTACTGACCCGTCTGCGTGAAGAGGGCGTGATCAAGGCCTGGGGCCTGGGTGTTAACCGAGTCGAGCCGATCGAGCTGACCCTCGACCTGGACGAAGCCCGTCCGGACGGCTTCCTGCTGGCCGGCCGCTACTCGCTGCTGGACCACGACCGCGCACTGCAACGCGTCATGCCGCAAGCGGTGGAGCAGGGTGTAGGCATCGTCGTGGGTGGCCCGTACAGCTCGGGTGTCACCGCCGGCGGCGAGCACTTCGAATACCAGAAGGCCAACGCGACCGTGCTGGCCAAGCTGGAGCGCATCCGCGCCGTGGCCCGTGCTCATGGTGTGGATGTGAAGGCGGCCGCCCTGCAGTTCGCCCTGGCCCACCCGGCCGTGGTCTCGGTGATCCCGGGCTCCACCCGTCCGGCGCACGCCAACGAAGACCTCGCCGCCCTGAGCAAGGTGATCCCGATGGCCTTCTGGAACGACCTTCGCCAGCAAGGGCTGATCAACGCCCAGGCCCCGGTACCTGCTGTTTAAACCGATGTTGCAGGGCCGCTGCGCGGCCCTGCCTACCCGAATCAATGGGGCCACGCCCCGGGAGAATCATCATGGCAACTGCACAAGCTTCCATCACCCTGGCAACCGATGCCAACCGCGTTTGGCAACTGATTGGCGGTTTCGACGCGCTGCCCGACTGGCTGCCGTTCATCCCCGAAAGCGCCCTGAGCGAAGGCGGCCGCGTACGCACCCTGAAGAGCGTGGCTGGCGACACCATCATCGAGCGCCTGCTGGACTTCAACGAAGCCGGCCGCAGCTACAGCTACACCATCCTCACGGGCCCGGCGCCGGTGCGTGACTACCAGTCGACCCTGCGCGTGGTGGCTGAAGGTAGCGGGTCGCGTGTGGAATGGTCCGGGTCGTTCGTGCCGGTGGGTGTCAGCGATGCTGAGGCAACTGCGTTGTTCGCTGGCATCTATGAAGATGGCCTGGCGGCGCTGAAGAAAGGGCTGGAAGGCTAAGCGTTTTTCTGGAAGGACTTGCCCGGCGATAGTGTCAGGATTCGAATCCCGAGACGTCGCTGGGGTCCGGCTATCAAGTCAGCAGAAGGCTGGATATCACCAGAACTCAATGACAAGGGAAAAGCCCTACAACTCTATCGGAAGTTTCGCTGCCCGGTTCGGGTTGTACATCTTCAGGGTGTCGCTACCATCAGGGCTCGGCGCTTCCATGGAGATTCCAGTGACTATTTCCGGCAATACAAGAAGGCGGGGTTGGTAGCGTGAATCAGCCCTTGGGTTCGCTCAGTAGCTTTCTGCGCTCGGCCTTGCTGATTCTATTGTGTCTATTGGGCGTATTCCCTCTGGATGTGATCCTGCCGTCATTCCCGGCGCTCGCAGGCGAGTTTCACGTCGAGCCACAGCAGATAGCCTACTCGGTGAGCTTCTTTGCGTTTGGTGTCGCCTTGGCGCAAATCGTGATCGGGCCATTGTCGGATGGCATGGGGCGCAAGCGGTTGTTGCTCGCTGGGCTAGGGGTGTCCATTGCAGGGGCAGTGGGTTGTGTACTTTCAACCCGCTATGAGACGTTCATGGCGTTCCGTTTGTTGCAGGCCCTGGGTTGCGGGAGTTTCGTGCTGGGCCAGGCGCTCGTGCAGGATCTGTATAGTGGTAGGCAGCGCAATGCCATGCGTATCCTGCTGACCAGCGCAAGTGGGCTGTTCATCTCGTTGTCACCGGTCGCAGGCGCTTTTCTCCAACAATCCTTTGGCTGGAAGGGCAGCTTTACGGTATTCGCTTTCATCGCCGTGATCGTTTCATGCCTGTCATATGCATTGCTGCAGGACACGCCTGAATCGCGAGGCCGTACTTCGGGCATGCGCAGCTATTGGGTCATGCTGCGTGATACGACCTATCTTGCGCACTCCCTGCTGGCCAGCCTCGCGTTTGCCTGCCATTTTTCCTTCATCGTGGTCGCGCCATTGGCGTTGATGGACCGCCTGGGGCTGACGCCATATCAATTCTCGGTGGTATTTATCGCCTATGGGCTTGCGTATATCGCTGGCGGAGCAGCTGCGACCTACTTGAACAATCGTGTAAGCCCGCAGGTTCAGATCAAGACAGGATTCCTGCTCATAGCTGCCGGGGGCATCACGCTGTTGGTCTGGGAGCAGGTAGCGGGACTGACGGTGGCGGGTCTTCTGCTGCCGATGATCATCTGCACGACCGGGACAACGCTGGTGCGTCCTGCTGCGACGACCCAAGCCCTGGCGCGTTACCCGCAGCAAGCCGGTGCGGCAGCGTCGCTGAATACGACATTGATGTTTGCAGGTGGTGGTTTGGCTGGCAGTCTTGTTGCTGGTGTCGAAAGCGAACTGCCGATGAGCCTGGGGCTTCTGTTCCTGGGTGTCAGTTTAGGCGGATGGCTACTGCTTGCATGCCTGACGGAAACGCTGACCAGCACTCGAACGTGATAACAAACGAGCCATCCGCGGTGAAAACGATAACGGTGTAGCGCAGGTGTTGATCAGGCCCAGAAACCAAACAGCACCAACGCCGCCACGCCTAGCCCGACCGCAACCGAACAGCTGCCCAACGTAAAGCACGCCAGCCGTATAACAATTTCTCATCAAGTCTTTTCCGGAAATGTCGCTGTATACAGCTTGAATTCCTCCGTACTGACGCTGCTCTTGGGGTTTGCTGTAGAAGCTCGATCCAGGCGTAGAGGCTGTGAACAGACATGCCCAGGCGCTGGGCAACATCGGCGACAGGCTTGCCTTTCTCGGTCCTTGCTTGACCGCTTCGATCTTGAATTCTTCAGGGTAACGCTGACGACTCATGGCACCTCCTCTTTGGGTCTCATTATGAGGCTTGGAGGTGTCTACGAAACCAGGGGTGATTCAGTTTGATGGGCGCTCGTTCCCATCGAATTGGCAGTTGTCATCAGTTTCTCATCAAGATTGTTCGGTGGGTCTTCAGCATAGTGACTGAGAATCTATTCCGGGTGATTGTGATAGTGGTAGCTGAAGTGGGGGCGGGCGAAAAACCAGACTCGATTTTAACCCTGAGGGATTGGTGTGCCCTTGTGCAGTCTGGTGAGCAAGTTATTCGTATTAGCAATGGCTCTGACGTTCTGTGTCTGGCGCATCGAAAGGGTTCGGCTTTCTTGTGTCTGGCGCCAGGGTGGCAGGGCTTGCTGGTTCTACGCCCGGGGTTGCAAGTGCTCAGTGGCAGTGCCTGGGTGCTGCCGTTGTCGCAAACGAATCTTTTCAAATTGCAGCTGTTCATCGACCAGGGGGGCGTGCCTGAGGTGCGACCTGCTCCAGGCGAGCCCTGGGCCGCGTTGAGCGAAGGTCGTGGCCAACGGCGAGCGGCGCCGGCACTGGAGTCCTGGTATCTCACCCTTGCGTTGCAAGATGACGCTGCCTATCGGGCTTTTGCCCGTCATCTGCGCAGCAGTGAGCATTATCAGTTGCTTGGTTTTTTGCTGGAGCAAAGTTACGGCGGTGAAAAGCTCCAGGACCTTGCTGGTCGCTATGGCGTATCGGTCTCACACTTTAGAAGACTTTGCCGTCAAGCCCTGGGTGGTGCAGCCAAGTCCGAGTTGCGGGGGTGGCGTACGGCACGAGCGCTTTTGAGTATGGCTGAAGGCGCGACCTCTCTGACCGACGTTGCCTTGGAGTTTGGCTATGCCTCTTCCTCGCATTTTTCTAAAGAGATTCGAGAGCTGGTCGGAATTGCGCCGAGTAGTTTGATCGATATAACCGGCCTGTCCGGCGAATGAACTCATGAAGTTTAAAAGTATGTGTCCGCGAGCTGTCACGCTCGTGCTTTGTTGCATGTTGCCGATGGCTTCATCGGTTGCCTCTGTTCGTGCTGGAGAGGGTTATGTGGCTCGTCAGGAAGGCCTGCGCACGTTCTTCGATGCACTGTCAGCGTCCTTGGGTAAACCGGTCATCCTCAGCAAAGCAGCCGCTCGGCGCACCATCAGTGGCGATTTTTCGCTCGCCGCACCGCAGCAGACGCTGGAGCGCATTGTTCGTCAAATGGCGCTGATCTGGTACAGCGATGGTCAGACGTTGTATGTCTATGAGGCGGCCGAAGCGAAGAGTACCGTCATATCGTTGAATACCATCACTGTCCAGAAGCTGGAGGCCTTCCTGCGCAACTCTGGTTTGCGCGATGCCCGATACCCTTTGCGCCACGATGGATTGCGGACCTTTTACATTTCCGGCCCGCCGATCTATGTCGACCTGGTGGCGCAGGCCGCGCAATTCATGGACAACCAAAGTGCCGGCTTGCAACTCGGACAGCAGCGCATTGGCGTTATCAATTTGCGCAATACCTTCGTTGCAGATCGCAATTACGAGTTGCGTGACCAAAGCATCACGGTACCAGGCATTGCGACGGCTATCGAAACGCTGCTCAAGGGGGAGAAACGTGGTGTCGACGCGGTGATCAACAAGGACGGAGAAGGGCGTCCGGGTGGCATGCCGAGCTTTCCATTGGAGGGGTTGGGTGTTCCCGAGTCCGTATCTTCCGACACGACTACGCCGCGGATCATCGCTCGTGATCTGGCTGTCGGGAATATCCGCGTAGTAGCCTATCCCGATACCAATAGCCTGTTGGTCAAGGGGCTCCCGGAACAGGTGCTTTTTATCGAGAATCTGGTTGCTGCGCTCGATGAGCCAAAGCGCCATGTCGAGCTCTCCCTGTGGATCATCGACCTGCAGAAGGACGATCTCAATGAGTTGGGCGTCGACTGGAAGGGGTCGTTCAAGGTTGGCTCGAAGGTGGCAGCATCGCTCAACGGCGGCTCGCTGAGCACGCTGGATAGCACTTCGTTCATGGCTGCCATTTCGGCGCTGGAAACCGACAACCGCGCCCGGGTGGTTTCGCGGCCAGTCGTGCTGACCCAAGAAAACGTTCCGGCGATTTTCGACAATAACCGTACGTTCTATGCGCGGCTGATCGGTGAGCGCAGTGTTGAGCTCGAACACGTCACTTACGGCACCTTGATCAGCGTCTTGCCACGGATATCAGCTTCCGGAGAAGTTGAAATGGCACTCAATATCGAGGACGGCAGTGTGGTCGACTCGACCACGGAGTCGTCCGCGATCGACGCGTTGCCGACGGTTGGCCGAACGCGTATCAGCACAGTTGCCCGGGTGCCTCGAGGCAAAAGTCTGCTGGTAGGCGGCTTCACCCGTGACGAGAGTGGAGAGGTGATCAAGCGTATTCCGGTACTGGGGCATATTCCTTATCTGGGGAGGATGTTCAGCTATCGCCAGACCCGTGAATCCAACACGGTTCGGGTGTTTCTGATTCAACCTAAAGAGCTCGACAGTCCGTTGGAACCAGGCGCTATGCAGATTGGTTCGCAGGTGATCGGCAAGGTGGCCCGTGACCCGGCCGACCGCGCGGTGCTGCGCGCGCTGGAGCGCTGATATGGCTGCTATTGGCGCAGTGCTGCCGCGCATACAGATGCCGCGCACGCATCAGGGCAGCGAGCCCCAGGCAAAGGTCGTTGAAGCGCCAGACGACGATGCTTCTCCAGCAGCCAGCGTCCAGCGATTCGTTGAAAACAGCGATGAGATGGCGGCGTCCCTGCGTTCGCAGTTTCGCCGTAGAGGCGATTTCGGCGACAAGTTCGAAGGCTTGGCAGATAGCTTCGAGCGGGTTCTGGATGAAGATGTGATTCCCAAGGCTCGGCAAATACAGTCGCTGGCCAAGCTTGCCGAGCGCAGCATCGAATGGCTGCTGGCACAGGCCCGGGGGCTGTTTCCCGATGACAGCGATCTGGTGCTGGTACTGCGCCAACTGTTGCGGGAAAAAGTGATGGCCGAGGCGACTCGCTGGCGTCTGGAGGCGCTACTGCAACAGGTGCTCGTTCAGTCGCCACCCAGGCGTTTGAAGGCTGGTATCAATTCGGCACTCAAAGCCAAGATGTTTGGCAAGGTGCTGGTGTTGCGGGCGGCCTTGTTGCGTGACACCTATCGCGCGTTCCTGGAGTCCGAAGGCGGCCCGGTCGAGTCCTATGAGGACTGGATAGCCCTCTACGGTTATCAGCACCGTGGCTCTGTCCTGGAGTTCATCGAGGCTGCGTTACTGACGGACATCGATGCCCAGGACCCCAGTTGTTCACGCGACGAGTTTGGCCAGTTGCTGAAAAAACTGGGTGACCTCAAGCGTCTGCGTTCGGTTGATGTCGTGTTCATCCACGGGCTGCTCGTACACGAGCTGGTTTGCCAGCATAACGCCAGCGAGCCGGACTGGTTGGTGTTCTTGTTGGGGCTGTTGCAGTTTCCCGACGAGCTCGACTCGTTGCTGTCAGGTCTCTTTGGGGAGCGCTTGTTGTTGGTTGAACACCAAGAGCGCGCGCAACTGCTGCAACTGTTGCGACTGGCCTGCCTGGCGCTGCCGCTGGAGCTGTTTGGCGATGACGAGGCACTGGCGCGCATCGCAGCGCAATTCACGCATTTGGCCGACCTGGTGTTTGCCCATGAAACCATCGAGCGACATGCCGCATTGACGGCTCGTTTCGCCTCCTGATCTTGAAGGTCGGTACTTATCATGCTCGATAAATTCCTGCGCAATGTCACTTCTCGCCCCGAGCTGCTGATCCTGGCCCTGATGGTGATGATCATCGCCATGCTGATCATTCCATTGCCGACGCCGCTGGTGGATTTTCTGATCGGTCTGAACATCGTCATTGCGATCCTCGTCTTCATGGGGTCGTTCTACATCGAGCGGATCCTGAGTTTTTCCACCTTTCCCGCGCTGTTGCTGATCACCACGTTGTTCCGTCTGGCGTTATCGATCAGTACCAGCCGGCTGATCCTGGTGCAGGCCGATGCTGGTGAAATCATCGCGTCTTTCGGCGAGTTTGTGATTGGCGACAGCCTGGTGGTGGGCTTCGTGATCTTCGCGATTGTCACCATCGTGCAGTTCATCGTCATTACCAAGGGTTCCGAACGCGTGGCGGAAGTGGCGGCGCGGTTTTCCCTCGACGGCATGCCGGGTAAGCAAATGAGCATCGATGGCGACCTCAAGGCCGGTGTCATCGATGCCAAGGAGGCGCGTGAGCGGCGCAGTACGCTAGAGCGCGAAAGCCAGTTGTACGGGTCCTTCGATGGCGCCATGAAGTTCATCAAGGGCGATGCGATCGCCGGGATCATCATCATCTTCGTCAACTTTCTGGGGGGGATCGCAATCGGTGTCGGGCAACTGGGAATGGACATGTCCGAGGCGCTGTCGACCTACACGTTGCTGACTATCGGTGACGGCCTGGTAGCGCAGATTCCCGCGCTGTTGATCGCCATTGGTGCAGGTTTCATCGTGACCCGTGTCAACGGAGACGAGGCCAACCTGGGGCGCAACATGATGACCCAACTGCTGGGGCATCCTTTTGTGCTGGGTATCACTGCCTTGCTGGCGGTCGGTGTGGCGATGCTGCCAGGGTTCCCGGTTGCGGTGTTTCTGATCATCGCCAGTGCGCTGGTGGCATTGCTGTTCTTTCGCTACCGGCTGGAGAAGAAAAGCTCGGGTACTGCCCCCGTTGTGTCTTTGGCGGGTGAAGAGGGGGAACCCGAAAGCGAGTTGGGCCTGATCGAGAACGTCGATGACATGGCCACCGAAACCGTCGCCTTGATGCTGCTGGTGCCAAGCGCTCGCGTCGAAGCGCTACGCGAGGCTCGATTATGTGAGCGTTTTCGCAGCCAGTTCTTCATCGATTACGGTATCCGGATCCCCGAACCCCGATTGCGCGGTGCCGACTCACTGCCGATTGGGCAAGTCGCGGTGTTGATCAACGAGGTTCGTGCAGACCAGTTCGATATCCACTTCGACCAGCTACGTGTTGTCGATTACAAGCCAGAGCTTGAGCATCTCGGCCTGGACTTGACCAGGGGCGTCGACAGCAATAAGCAAACCAGCGTATGGGTGCGCAGCAGCGAGCGCGAAAAACTGCAGAACCTGGGGCATCATTTGCGTACGGCTCATGACGAATTCTATCGCTGTCTGGTAACCCTGCTGGCTCGCAATATTTCGGAGTTTTTCGGGGTGCAGGAGAGCAAGATCCTGCTCGACGAGATGGAAGCGCGCTACCCGGACCTGGTCAAAGAGGTCTATCGCCATGCCCCGGTACAGAAAGTCGCTGAGCTCCTGCAACGCTTGGTCGCCGAGCGTATCTCGGTGCGCAACATGAAACTGATTCTTGAAACGCTTGCTCACTGGGGCTCGCGCGAGAAAGACGTGATTGTGTTGGTCGAGCATGTGCGCGGCGGCCTGGCGCGCTACATCAGTAACAAATTTGCCAACGGCAATGAACTGCGCGTTCTGCTGCTCTCGCCGGAGTTCGAGGACGTGGTGCGCAAGGGTATCCGCCACACCTCTAGTGGAAGCTTCCTCAACCTGGAACCCTCCGCCAGCGAAGAGCTTATGGACCGATTGGCAGTCGGGCTCGATAGCCTGCACATCCCTCAGAAAGACATGGTCATCCTGGCCTCGGTGGATGTGCGGCGCTATATCAAGAAACTGATCGAGGGCCGTTATCGGGAACTGGACGTGGTGTCGTTTGGCGAGATTTCCGACGCCATTTCAGTGACTGTGCTCAAGACCCTTTAGGAGAATGCACTATGCAACTGCCAATCAGTCGGCCATCGCTGGAACGCCGTGCTGCCCACCCGTTGCGTTTGAATGGTCCCCTTCTCGAAGCGGCACTGCACGATGTGGTGATCGGCGAAGTATGCGAGGTGCGCGGAAACTGGCGGGACACTGCGGTGAGCGCTCGCGCGCAAGTGATCGGCTTCAGCCCCGATGCGGTATTGCTCAGTTTGCTGGGTGATGCGCGAGGGTTGTCCCGTGAATCGCTGATCGTGCCTACCGGTTCATTGCTCAGCCTGTATTGCAGCGCTGCCATGCTCGGTAGTGTGATCGACCCCCAGGGGCGGATAGTCGAACGTTTGGCCCCCGGCGATGCATTCGATGGTCGCGATTGTGCAGTGGATGCCGCTCCTCCGGCCTACCACGAGCGTCGCCCGGTAAGCCAGCCGATGGCCACCGGCGTACGGGCGATCGATGGCCTGTTGACGTGCGGCATTGGTCAACGCATCGGCATCTTTGCCGCGGCGGGATCAGGCAAGACGTCGTTGATGAACATGTTGATCGCCCACAGCGAAGCCGATGTGTTCGTCATCGGGCTGATCGGAGAGCGGGGGCGGGAGGTCACCGAGTTTGTCGAGACGTTGCGTCATTCGGATAAATGCACGCGGTGTGTGGTGGTGTACGCGACCTCGGACTTCTCCTCGATCGACCGCTGCAATGCAGCATTACAGGCAACGGCAATCGCCGAATATTTCCGTGATCAAGGCCGGCAGGTGGTTTTGATGCTTGATTCGATGAGCCGGTATGCCCGTGCTCGCCGCGACCTCGCGTTGGCGGCGGGTGAGGCGCCGGCGCGGCGCGGTTATCCCGCTTCGGTGTTCGACTCCCTGCCGCGTTTGCTGGAACGTCCGGGCGTGACCGTCAACGGGAGCATCACCGCGTTCTACACCGTACTGCTGGAAAGCGACGATGAACCTGACCCTGTTGCCGAGGAGATTCGCTCCATTCTCGATGGGCATATCTACCTGAGCCGCCAGCTGGCCGCCAGCGGTCATTTCCCGGCAATCGATGTGCTCCGTAGTGCCAGTCGGGTGGCGCATCAAGTCACCGGACACGATGTTCAGCAACTGGCGGCCAACACCCGCAAGGTGTTGCGCCGCATCGAGCAGCTGCAGGTATTGCTCGATTTGGGGGAATACCGATCCGGGGAAAATGCGGCTAACGATCAGGCCATGGCCTGTCGCGAAGCGTTGATGGCGTGGCTTTGCCAGGATTTGAGCGAGAGATGTGCGCCTCAGGCCGCGCTGGAGAGCCTGCATGGTCTGCTTGGCTAGTGTCCGGCGGCTGCTGGAATTCAGCGACTACCAGCAGCAGGCGTGTGAGCGAGGGCTCGATCAGGCCTTGCGCGCATTGGCTTCGCTTCAGCGTGAGTTGCAGGCGATCGAGCAGCAGGCTCTGGGGCTCGATGAGCTCATGACAAGTCAACGTCCCGAGGACCTGCGGTTGAGCCATGCGCAGTTGCTGGCCCTGTTGCGGCGTCAGGCTGTCATTCGGCGGCAGATCGGTAACCTGGCGCTGGAGCGCATCCGCGTGATGGACCAGCACCAAGAGGCGGTTCAAGGGGTCGAGCGTTTGCAACGGCATATCAAGGCGCTGCAGAGAAAGCATATGAAGTACCAGAGTCTGGAGCAACGTTTGCTGGGCGAGCGTCGTTCACGTCTGTGGCGCCAGGAAGAACGTGACATTGATGAACTATTGGTGAATTGGAAATGAGCGTAGTGCGCCCTCTTGTAGTGGCAGTCCGCCCGGTCAAAGATTTTTTACCCTCCGATGAGCTCGGCCATGAAGTTCAACCGCACGTCTCTGAAGACCGTAAGGCACTGGACGACTTGCCGCAGGGCGCGCTTGTAATGTTGGCGCAGTTGCAGCCACTGCGCGAGCTCCCGCTAAAGCCATCGCTGGCAGCGCTGCGCCCAGAGGCCGAGACTGAGTCCAGGTCGGCCAAAGTATCGGTGGAACAGACGATACATGTGTCAATGAAGCAGCCTTCCGTGCCTTCATCGCCGGCACGGGTTGATGCTCGACCTGCCTTGAAGGCTACGCGTTTACCGATCGCTGCGCAGGTGCTTGTTCAGGCGTCCGTTGCCACTGCGCTCGCCACACCCGTTCAGGCTGCCATCGATGCGTCGGCCCAGCAGAAAGTTCCATCGTCGTCTACCCGCTTGCCGGTCGCCATGCGGACACAGGAGCTTGATCGGACCACTGTTGTCAGTGCGCTCTGGGCCTGTGATCGAGCTGTCGCCGACAGAGCGGTCAAGCAGGAAACGCCTCAAGCCTTACCGGCGCAACCACTGCCTTTGCTGGAAAAGTCACTGCATTTGCACCGCGTAACGCACTCGGCGGTGGCTGCCAACCCGACATCTGAACCGAAGCCGGCGCCTGAAGCCAGCACTGCCCAAGAGGGTAGGGGCTATCTTCAGGTGCCCTTCAGCAAAGGTAATGCTGTGGGTCTGATCACGGTCAGCAAGGCGGGCGGCGAACGCCCCGAGCAGTTGTTGCTCAATCCAGACAGCTCGTTGGTTTCCAGCTATTTGAGCGACAACCTGGCGCAGGTGCCGGATCCGCGTTGGCGTTTGGCTGATCAGCAGAGGCATGAACACCGTGACCGTCATCAGCAGGAGCGAGCGGAGGAGGAGTTCGAAGAGGAGAGCCGTCAAACGCTTGGAGATACAGGGGAGCAGGGAGGGCAGCAGGCGTGACCTCCACCCTGTTGTTGCGCTGCGTTGCGCCACTTGATTATGAGCGGCGCCATGCCGTGGCCCGCTGGCAGCGTGAGGGGCACCCTGTGCGGTTGAGCCAACCCTCGCCACAGACACGTTATCTAGCCTTCTGGGCCCAAGGTTGCCACGGCCTCTGGCAAGGCATGATCGGGGCTCGCGAGTGGTTGCACGCCGTGGCTCCGCAGTGGTCGCAATGGCTGCTTCAAGAGGGCACAGGCCAGGAGGCTCTGGAACTGTTCTCGGCGGTCAGCCGGCCCGTCGAAGTTGCGCCCGAGCTGCTGGACTACCAGCGCCTGTTCGCGTTCGAGCTCATTCAGGGAGAGGCGCTGCAAGGGGCTTGTCTGCCCTGCATTGCAACGCCCCAGAGCGACGTGTGGGTCGTGGAAGGGCCGAGCCAGCGCAAGGAGGCTTCGCGCCCGCTGCAAGCCTGGTTGCAGGCCGTGCCGCAGGTCCTGCGAGTCGTGCTCGGTAACAGCGAGCTGGCTCGGTTGCCCTATCGGCAACTGGCGATGGGCGATGTGCTGGTCATCGCCGAGCAAACCCGACAACTCTTCATGGCCGACCTGTGTATCGGCCAGTTCACCTTTGTCAAGGAAGGTCTGCACATGCAACTCCCCCCTCCGGATAACCTTTCGCCGGCCGCTCCCAGCGTGCTATCGGAGCTGCCGGTCAAACTTGAATTCGTACTGGGCGAACTCACCCTGAGCCTGGCTGCGCTCAACGCATTCATCGAGGGCCAGGTGCTGCCCCTGGAATCCACGGCCTTGAGCAACGTTGAAGTTCGTGTCGCTGGCAAGTGCATTGCTGTGGGTGAGCTGGTCCAGCTAGGCGATCGCCTGGGCGTCGAGCTGCGTGAGGTGGGGCGGGGCACGGGTAATGAATGACGTTTCAATGATCGGGCTGTTGGCAGTGGCTTCGTTGTTGCCATTCCTGATTGCCGCGGGCACCTGCTATATCAAGTTCTCGATTGTCTTCGTTATCGTACGCAACGCTCTGGGCTTGCAGCAGGTGCCATCGAACATGACCCTCAACGCCGTTGCACTATTACTGGCGATGTTCGTCATGAGCCCCGTGGTGCAACAAGGTTATGACTATTACAAGGAAAACCGGGTTGAGTTCACCAATATCGATGCGGTGGTGGCGTTCCTCGATAACGGCCTGGGCAGTTACCGCGAATACCTGACCAAGTACACCGACCCAGACCTGGCGCAGTTCTTCGAGCGGGCGCAGATCGCGCGCGAGAACCCGAATGCCGTCGATGGCGCGTTCGATGAAAAGCTGAAACCCTCGTTGTTTGCGCTGCTGCCAGCCTATGCACTGAGCGAAATCAAAGCCGCCTTCAAGATCGGTTTCTATCTGTATCTGCCCTTCGTCATCGTCGACCTGGTGGTCTCCAGTATCTTGCTTGCCCTGGGCATGATGATGATGAGCCCGGTGATCATCTCGGTACCTATCAAGCTGGTGCTGTTCGTTGCGCTGGATGGCTGGGCCCTGCTTTCTACCGGACTGGTTGGGCAGTACCTGTCCCTTGCTCAGTGAGGATCCGCGATGAATGATCTGGTGTTTGCCGGCAACAAAACCCTGTACCTGATATTGGTTCTGGTGGCCTGGCCGATCATCGTCGCCACGCTGGTGGGGTTGCTCATCGGCCTGTTTCAGACCGTGACCCAGCTTCAGGAGCAAACCTTGCCCTTTGGCTTCAAACTGCTGGCGGTGTCGGTCTGTCTGTTTCTGCTTTCTGGCTGGTACGGTGAGACGTTGCTGGGTTTCAGTCGGGAAGTCATGCGCCTGGCCCTGAAGTGAATCGCGATGAACGTAAGCCTTTTTTTTGACCTGCATGGCTGGCTGGCCGGTGCAATGGTTTGCTTCGCTCGCCTGGCACCGGTTTTTTTCATGTTGCCGTTTCTCAACAGTCGCGCACTGACCGGAGCACCGCGAAATGCCGTGATCGTGCTGGTTGGCATGGCGCTCTGGCCTTATACCGCTGGCACGTTGCCGCGCCTGGACTCGCTTGGCTTCTACGGGTTGTTATTGCGAGAGGCCGGCGTGGGCGTGATTCTCGGCTGCCTGTTGTCCTGGCCGTTCTGGGTGTTGCACGGCATGGGCAACCTGATCGATAACCAGCGCGGAGCGATGTTAGGGAACACGATCGATCCGGCCAACGGCGACGACACCTCGGAATTGGCGAATTTTCTCCAGCTGTTCGCGGCAGTGATTTACCTGGAGGGTGGGGGAATGGCCTTGCTGGTGGAGACTCTGAGCCACAGCTACCAACTCTGCTCGCCGGTATTCGGATGCGAACTGCGGATTGAGCCGTTGCTCGGCCTGATCGATCCGTTAATCAGCAAAATGCTGATTATCAGCGCGCCGGTGGTGGCGACCTTGTTGCTCACCGAGGCGCTGCTTGGTCTGCTGGCGCGTTTTGCACCGCAAATGAACGCGTTTTCGGTGTCGCTCACTGTCAAGGGAGCCATCGCGTTACTAGTGTTGCTTCTGTATTTCAGTGCACACCTGCCTGACGAAATACTGCGCTTGGCCTCCAAGCCGGATCAGCTGGTGGACTGGATCGTACCACCGCAGGCCCGCTGATATGTCCAGCGCCTCGAAAACTGAAAAACCCACGGCCAAGAAGCGTCGCGACGCGGCGAAAAAGGGCCAGACCTTCAAGGCCAAGGATCTCTCCAGTTCCTGCCTGATGCTATGCGCGATCATCTACCTGACGAGCAATGGCACCTTGCTGGAGCTTATAGAGGTTTATCGGCGCATCATCGCTTCGGGTTTTGCTGCCGATCAGCAGCGTTATGCCGCTGAACTCGGGGTGCTGTTGCTCAAGGTCGTGGCCCCGCTGATCGTTGTGTGCTTTCTCGCCAGCGCCTTGCCCACGTTGCTACAGACCGGTCTGGCTATTGCCAGCGAGGCCCTGAAACTTAACTTCGGAGCACTGAACCCGGTTAACGGTTTCAAAAAGCTGTTCAGCCTCAGAACAGTAAAGGATTCCATTAAATCCCTGTTATATCTGGGTAGTTTTGTCATTGCCTTCTGGATGGTCTGGCTGACCCAGCGGCATTTACTGTTTGCACAACTCCATGCGAAACCTGTCGACCTGTTCCCGATCTGGGGGCATTTGTTGCTGGTGCTGGCGCTGGCTTTTCTGGGCTGCATAGTGCTGGTCGTCTTGCTCGATGCGCTGTGTGAGTACTGGCTGTACATCAAGGATCTGAAGATGGACAAGCAGTCGGTCAAGCGCGAGCACAAGGAGCAGGAAGGCAATCCGGAAATCAAGGGGCGGCGGCACGCGCTGCACCAGGAACTGCTATCCGAGCAAATCAAATCCGACATTCGTGGTTCGCGAGTAATTGTCGCCAATCCCACACACATCGCCGTGGGTATTTACTTCCGTCCGGAAGTCACAGTGATGCCGTTTATCTCACTGATGGAAACCAACCAGCGGGCATTGGCCGTGCGCAAGTACGCGGCTGAAGTAGGCGTGCCGGTGATCAGTGACATTGCCCTGGCCAGACGCATCTTCAAGACCCATCAGCCCTACACCTTCATACAGATGCAGGAAATCGAAAACGTCCTGCGACTGCTGGTCTGGCTCGAGCAGGTCGAGCAGGCCTGAGGGGCTCCTGCGAAGCCGAATGCAGGCATGAGTGATTCACGTACACCACGATGAGCGGTTTGTGACGGCGCCCCTTGCCTTCAGCTGGCTCAATAGCCCTGTCAGCACCGCTGAAGAAACATTCAGGAGTAAGTAGTCATGAGTAGTCGAAAACATACAGAGCAGGAAGAGGACCGGATTGCCGAGCATGTGATGCAGGCCGTACTTGATGGTGCATCGCTCAAAGAGCTGCGCGGCGTCAGTACCGAGCAGATGGATGGCCTCTACGCCTTTGCCTATGAGTTCTATGAGCAGGGGCGTCTGGACGATGCGGAAAAGTTTTTCCATTTTCTCTGTATCTACGACTTCTATAACGCGCAGTACTGGATGGGGCTGGCGGCGGTGCATCAGCTCAAGCAGAACTATCAGAAAGCGGTCGATCTGTATGCCGTGGCTTTTGCCCAAGGAAAAAATGATTACCGCCCGATGCTCTATACCGGCCAATGCCAGCTGGCGCTGGGTAAAGCCGGTAAGGCCAAGTTGTGTTTTGAGTATGTCATCGAGCATGTTCAGGAGCCGGGTATGCGCGAGCAGGCTCAGGCTTACCTGAATGCGTTGACCACTATCGACGCTGATCATGCGGAGAAAGAGTTGTAATGGATATCAGGGCTTTGTACTCACGCCTATCCCCAGAAACGCTGGCCCGTCAGGCCGGCAGGGAACGTTATGCCGAAGCGGCGAGTAAAGCGGCCAACACCAAGGCCTGGCAGCGCGCTGCCGATACGGCATTGGCCAACCTGCAAGGTGTGAGCTACGCCGCTCAGTCGCAAGGTGGCAACACTGCTGCGCCAGGGAGGCCGCTTCTGGCTTCGCCACTGCCAAGTGCTGAGCGTGCGAAAAAGGGGTCTGAAGACAGGTTCACCTTGTTGATGGCCTCGCTCATCAACCTGCTGGGTGACGTCAGCCTGGAGTCACTCAAGTCGCGCATGGAAATCCTCAGGTCGGCAGCCAAGGCCAGCGCTGAGGGCAACAAGGCATTATCAGACGATTATCTGAGTGCGCTGGCGGAATTGAACGCGGCTGTCGCCTATGCGAGCGCATCCGAGGAAGAGCTCTCCGCAGCCAAGGCTAAAGTCGACAGCGCGCAAAGGGCGCTGGCCGATGCTGAAACGGCGCTGTCGAAAACCGAGCCGGGTACGCCCGAGCATGCAAAAGCCTTGGCGGCCCGTGATCTGGCGCAAGGCAACTTGACCGCCACCCAACAATTACTGAGCAAGGCCGAGCTGAAGTATCTGGCCGCAGTCAAGGTGGCTGGAGAGGCGGGCAAAAAGGCTGAGGCCCTGGCCAGGTCGGTGGAAAACGCGGGGCTGGGCGACAAGCCGGTGCTCGATGGCATGAAGCGTCAGCTGAACGCGGCTGCGACCATGGTGTTGCTGATGACACGTTTTGCAGAGTTGATGGGCGAAAGCGCTGAAAACAAGATTGAAGCGGAACTGGAGTTGTTCCGCAGCATGCAGGCGGCACGTCAGGAGTACCTGGAGAAAAAGTCTGAAGAGTACCTGGAGCAAGTGCGTAAAGCCGAAGCTGCCAGCAAGGCGGCGGGGTGTATCGGCAAGATTCTGGGCGCTGTGCTGACCGTGGTCAGTGTTGTCGGGGCTGCCTTTACGGGCGGAGCCAGTCTGGCGCTGGCAGCGGTCGGTGTGGGATTGATGGCAGCGGACATGGTAGTCAAGGAGTTGACCGGGGTGTCGTTCATGGAGAAGGCCATGAAGCCTCTGATGGACAATATCCTCGGCCCGATGATTCAGGGCATCGGTAAGGGGATTGCCGATCTTCTGAAGAAGGCCGGCGTCGATGCGGCGTCGGCCGATATGGCGGGGATGATCATGGGCGCAATCGTTGGTGCCGTGGCCATGGTCGCGGTACTGGTGGTTGTCGCGGTCGTTGGCAAGTCCGCTGCGGGCCGGGTCGCCAGTGCGATGGGCAACATGTTCGGCAAATTGGCCAACAAGATGACGCCACAAATGCTCAAGCAGGCAGCACGGGCGGTGAGCAATGGTTTTTCCAGTGTCATGACCAAGGCCCGTTCCAGCATAGGCCTCAAGTCGGATGCAATCTCCCTGGATATGTATGCATCGCGTCTGGCTGCTTCAGTGGCAGTCGTAGAGGCGGGTGGTGTCGCTGCCCAGTCCGCGTTGGAAACCAAGTCGGGTATTCACCAGCGCAACGCGGCGCAGCACCTGGCCGACTTCCAGTTCGCCAAGGTTATCTCCGAAGAGCTGAAGAACTATCTGAACGACATGGTCCAGCTCTTCGAACAGTCCATGAAGGCCAAGGATAACGCCATCAAGCAAGCCTTCAGCATCCAGGACAGTATCAACAGCAGCAGCTTGAACATGGCACGCAACATTTGATTCAACAGGGTCAGCACTCATGGATTTTTCAATCAGTAGTCGTTCCACATCGGTAAGCAGCCTTGAGGTTGCAGAGGTCGCAGGTAAGGTCGTCAATCAAAAGCAGCCGTTGTCGATCAGCAGTATCAGTGGACGGCTTGATGCGCAGGTGTTGATGTCTCGGCACACTCAGGCTGTCGAAGCAATGACGGCTCAGCAGTTGAATCAGCACCTGGCTACCTCGGGGTTCAGCGAGAGCGAAAGCCAGGCGATGATGGGCTTGTTTTTTGCCACTGTGCTCCAGCAGGAGAAAGAGGGGGCCGAAGGTGCGGTGAAAGATCCGGTGGCGGACCTGTTGTCGTTCGATCCCGCCGCGTGGGAAAAACATATCGGTGTGTTGGTGGCGTCGATTGTCGCGCTCAATGTCGCACGCAAATCGAGCGCGGAAATGAGCGGCAAGTTCACGCAGATGGCTTATGAGGCCGCCACTGCACAAGGTGTTGCAATCATGGCCGGTGGTGAGGCCGCGATGTGGGCTGCGGTCAGTGGTGCGGTCGTTGCCACCACCATGGCCGTCGCAGGTGCCGGGTTGTCCTTGCGCGGGCAGAGCCAGAAGCATACTGATATCAAGATCAAACAGTCGGCTGCGGCGAAGTTCGATGCGCAGGCCCACCAGATGCGCGTTGACTTGGAAATTGACCCGAGCAAGCGGGCAGTCCTTGAGTCGAAGATTCGTGAGGCTGTGGACCAGGCCACGGAAGCGCGCATGAAAAGTGCTCTGCAGGCAAAAACATACGAGCGCAACCTGACTGTTGGCGGTGCCACCAGTTCCATGGCGATGATCATCAGCTCCGGGTTGTCCGCCATCCTGCGTTTGCAAGAGTATTCAGAGCGTCAGCGCGAAGTGCTGCATCAGTCCGAGCAGGGGCTGAACAAGGCGGTCAGTGATGTTGCCAACCAGAGTGTCAATGAAAATACGGCGCTGCTCAGCAAGATACTCGACGCCATCCAGCAGTTGGTCGACAGCCGTGGCTCTACCCTGAGCGCAATCGCCTCTGTACGCGCCTGAGCAGGAGATGAATCATGGAAATTGTCACTAGGTCCTGCCCTGCCATTGCGCTGCGTATCGATCAGCCTGCGGATGAAAAGGTTGGCGGTCATGAGGTCGATCATCGTCCGCTGCCGTCGGCGGCTGAACGTTTTACGCAGTCGTTGGTGTCTCGGTTAGGTGGAACGGTGCTCGGGAAAGTAAAGCCCAGTCAGGTTCAGGGGCATTTGCTGGAAGCCGAGTTACGCAAGTGGGCAGCTCTTGCGCACCCTGCTAGCCCCAACATCCAACAGTGGAAGGATGAAACGCTCAAAAAACTAGGCGATTTGCCGTTGGCGCCAGAAGCTGTTCGGAATACGTTGAGCCCGTTCAGTGGCAGCGCCGATTTCTTTGAGCAGTTGCTGGCGATGATCGGTTTTATCAAGGGCGAATACCTGGAGATCTACGAAGCGCTGCTGACCAAATACTCGGACTTCTACAAGGCATTCAACGAAACCATCATGGCGAAGATGGGGGACTGGATAACGGGCAAGTCGGACGGTAAGGAGGTCGAAATCAGCGGGGAATTGCGCGCTGCGTTAGAAGCGCTGCGTAATAAGTATCAGCAAGCCCCGGATGGCGTCCTCTATCCTGTTTCGGGGTCTGCGACACAGGAACAGGCACAGAAGTGGGCCAAGGCCTTGGGGTTGCCCGATTCATGTGTGCAGCCTGATGGCCAGGGTGGTTATCGAGTGATGATGGACTTGTCACCGCTGGATGCAATGATCGCAGCAGCCCCCAACGGTACCGTGAAGTGGGATACCGCGAAATTCCAGGCTTGGCAAACCGGGTTTAATAGCCAGGAAGGCGATTTGAAGAACCAGCTACAGTTATTCACTACCAAGTATGGTAGCGCCAACTCGTACCACGAGAATTTCAACAAGATTCTCTCGTCACAATTGAGCCAGTATGCAGAGATGCTCAAGGCGATCGCGAGCGGAATTGGTTGACAACGACGTAAAGGTGACCTTGGCTATGGCAATGCGAAATGAAGCGAATGATGAAGCTTGAAATAGACGCCCTCATCATCGCGATACTCGCCGATACACTCGTGGTCGATGTCGAGACCGTTACCTCAAACGCTCGCTTGGTGGAGGACCTTGGTGCGGATTCGTTGAATTTTCTGGAAATTGCTCTGGAGATCAACCACTTTCTGGGTGTTGAGCTGTCTCCAGAGGGCTTAACCGGTATTCGTGAGGTGGAGGATCTTTATCGCTTGGTTCATCAGGCAATCGCTCAGGCATCCGTCTAGTCCCGCTCTGTAAGTACGTACCGGTAAAGGCGCGTAGTTATTGCTCGGCAACATTACCGTATGGCATGCGCTGCCGACTCAATGATGAGCAGGGCGTTCGCTTGGGTATTGCTGGTTATTCTCCAGTGAATTGTAGAAAAATCGTAAATATCATTGGGATCAGTTTCCCTATAGTTGATCACTCACGCCGGGGCGCGGGTTTGATTTGCCAATGTCACGGTATATCCAACGCATTGGGGGAACTACGTTATGGAAGGGGGAACTGATCAATGGCCAAAGCGCTCGTTTGCTTTTGGCCAATGCATCCTGCAGGAAGATGGGTTGCTTCTGCGTGACGGTACCGGGCTGCACATTCCACCCAAGGAGTTGCATGTACTACGGCTATTGCTGAGTACGGCGGGTTCGCTGGTGCTCAAGGACTGGTTGCTCGACCAGGTGTGGCCCAGCTGCAACGTGGCCCAAGAGTCCCTTACCCGCTGCATTTATGCACTGCGCAAGTTGCTGGGGCGTGAGAATGGCTACATCAAGACGGTCTATGGCAAGGGTTATCGGTTTGTAGGGGAGGTGGTCGAACGAACGGTCTTGCCATCCTCCCCGTCATCGGTGCCCGCGTCATTGGCCTTGCCGTTGCAGGTGCAGGATGATGAGCGTGGCCTGGAAATGCAGTGCGAACTGGTTCGCCGACTGGCCGCCGCATTCGGCGAAAGCCTTAGTGTGATGCCGACGGGACAGACAGCTAATGCGCAAGCTTCAGATGATTGCCAGGCCATAGTCGAGCGAATGACGCCTGATTGTTATCTCAGTGTTCGTTGTATTGACGGGGCCGACCGCAGGGCGTTGTTGGTCGAGTTGGTTCGTGGTCGCGATCATGGATGTCCGTGGAAGTAATGTAACTCATCTTGGTCTTGACCTTTGAATTTGTTGTTTAGTTGATCAGGGACGACAGTTTTTCCCGTGGATTGCGGGATCGAGGCTGGTCAGCGACTTTTATATAGCCGGGTTCTGATTGTCTGTATCAGGCTTTCCTCATAATCTGATCAGGATTGTCTATATGCTACTCCCTATGATCGCTTGCAAGTAGAAGCGTTAAGCACTTTTTATTTTGATAGACCGGGTGGTGAACAGCATGCAGGACTCTCCTGCAACGCAATGCGTCCTGAGGGTGTTCAGTGGCCCGCTGCAGGGTTGTGAATTTGTTCTGGCGCAGCGGCGTACTCTTTTCGTCGTGGGTCCCGAGGCAAGGTTTTGCACAGCCGAGCATCCGTTGAGTGTTCCGGAAGATGCGATCTACATTCCGCTGGAGTGCGATGGCCGCAACTTTGAGGTTTTGCTTGACGATAATGACTGCTCGGGATGTGTCGTTCGCATCTTGGGCGACGAAGGTGCGGTTGAGCGCCTCATTCCATTCCAGTCACTGGAAAATATATCGGGGCTGCCAATCGCCGTGCGCCCATTCGATGAAGTGTGGCGTGGCGAGTTGCTGGAACAGAAACCGTTTGTGCTCGCAGAGCCCGAGCAGGCTCGAACGTCCATTTTCGTCTCGCGGCGAGTGGTTGTTGGGGCGGTGCTGGTGATAATGGTCGGGTTGGCGATTTTCGGTGGGTACGCTTCTCGGCATACACCTGTGTCGAATGTTGAGGCGCTGATTGCCGGGGGCAACAGCAGCATGGTCGTCATTTACGGCCGCGACCGGGCGATTTACGTCTTCGCCGACTCCGAGCGTGATGCCGCGTGGGGAAGGCAGGTATTGGTGCGCAATGGGTACTCGGCGACACAGGTGATGACCACATACGACGAGCGCCGCCGTTTGGAGAGTCTGGTGTCCAACCTTGCTCCGCAACTCGCCTATCACCGTATGGATCTCAGTGATCCGGTTGTTCCGCGATTGTTGATCAGTCGTCAACGCAGCCTGCTGGCACCCGGATTGCGGCGTCGCCTGGAGAGCGCTTTGATCGCAGTCGCACCCTACGTTCGCGAAATAATGATCGTACAAAGTGACGATGACGAACTCCTGCATCTGGCCGAGCAAGGCTTGCAACGCTTGGCATTGCCCTTTACTCGGCACAAACATGCTGACGGTGTGACCTTTACAGTCGAGGGCAGTCTTGAGGACGCTGAGTTACAGGCCCTGGGTGACTTTGTCGCAGCGTTCGATCGGCAATGGGGTGAGCGGTACGTTCATTTCGCGATCGAGCTCAAAGATGACTGGCTCAAGGGCAAGTCGTTCCAGTATGGCCCCCAGGGCTACATCAAGATGACGCCGTCATCCTGGTACTTTCCTAAACCTCTTTGATAATAACGGTTGATATATGAGTACGGTTTCAAATCCCATTGAGTTTCATGATGATTTCCTGGGCCGACAGGCTCAGAGCTTCGAGGACGGCGCTACCGGTCTCAAAACCAAACTCGATGAGGCACTGGCCGCATTGCATGAAGATGCGTCGGACCCCACGCTATTGGCGGCCTATCAGGCTGCATTCTCTTCCTACAATGTGTTCCGTAACGCTGCGACCAATACGATCAAGGGCTTCAAGGAAATTGACACGGCGATAGTTTCCGCCGCGCGTTAAGTCTCGCGTTTCCGCTCGGCTGGCAGGTATTTCGTATGTCAGCCGGCACTGTTCTTGTGGGGTTCCTATGTTTGTTTCTTCCCTGACGTCAGTGAACCTGAGCCCGCTTCGGATGGCCGAATTGGCGCGTCCCGAGCCTGGCTCAGTGGTTTCCCTGGAGGGTCGTTTGATCGAGAGTTTCGCCAGCTCCGCTGTGGGCACCGAGCGTGATCATGCAAGGATCAATGCCATGCTCAAACGCCCGGATATCACCAACCCGGAAGTGTTGAGCGAATTGCAGCTGCTCACTGCGCAGTACAACATAGATGTCTCTTTACTCAACGTCCTGGTCCGTAAAACGGTGACTACGGCCGAAACCTTGTTGCGTTCGTCATGAGGGTTTTTGCCTGGCTTGCGCTGATCAGCCTGATGCTGGTTGGCTGTCGACAACCGAGTTTGCTCGAAAGGCTTGACCAGCAGCAGGTCAATGAAGTGATTTCGGTACTGCAGCGCAATAACATCACTGCGACCAAAGTGGATAACGGTAAGGCCGGATACTCGGTGCAGATCGCGCAAGCGGATTTCGCGGCGGCGGTCGACCTGTTGGCCCTGTATTCGCTGCCCTCCAAGCCGCGTGTCGAAATCGCCCAGATGTTTCCTGCGGACTCTCTGGTCGCTTCGCCGCGAGCCGAGAAGGCGCGTCTGTACAGTGCGCTGGAGCAGCGCCTGGAGCAGTCGTTGAATACCCTGGAGGGTGTGGTTTCAGCACGGGTACATGTGAGTTACGACCTGGAGACCGGAGAAAGCGGGCGCAAGGTTGCGCCCATCCATGTCTCGGCGTTGGTGGTGTATGAGCGTGACAGCGAGCCACAGCTACTGATTAGCGATATCAAGCGTTTTCTCAAGAACAGTTTCTCGGCCGTGGACTACGACCATATCTCGGTGGTCTTGTCCAAGCGGGCTTTAATTCAGCATACCGCCCCCTTTCCGGAGCCTCGCGCCTACGCGTTTACCTGGCTCTATGGCGTTTTCGTCTTAGGCATCCTGGCTGCGCTAGGGTACTGGGTCATGCGGTATCGACAGTCGAAAGAGATCGAGCATGCTTCGCGGAACTGAAGCGCTGCGCGCCGTCCTCCAGCAGCCGCTGGACTATCTGCATCCTCACCGGGGTGTTATGCCAGCGCTGTTTGGCGAGCCGGCAGCCCGGGCGTTGCTCAATCAATCGTTGCTAAAAGGCTTGAAACTCAGTTGCCCCGACCCGCAGCAGATCGAGCGCAATCCATGGACTGATTGTTGGGTCGCGCATTGGCGGGATTTGCCAGCAATCGCTCGCCTCATGGGGGCGCATCTGCTGTGGCCGCAACTGGCTCGCGGGGCGCGCATGCGTCAGCTCGATGCGTCGACAAGAGCCTTCGCCCGTATCGAGCTGGGTAATCGGCCAACGGTCGCGATCTGCGAAGCGCAAGCACTTGAACCGTCGCTCGACGCCCTGGGACTCGCTGCCTTGACAGCCTGGCGTCACTACATCCCGGAGGCGCTCATGCAGCGTCTGTTCTTGCAGTTCTCGCCGCGAGTGGTCGAGGTGCAGCAAACCTTGCCGATACTGGCGCCGAATTCGTCACTTTTCATCCTGGCGGTACAACATGCTCGAATCCATCAGAACGCTTGCTGACATTCCTTCGACGGATGCCCTCCTGCTGAGGCATGAAGAGCGCACTGCTGCGCGCAATTGCCGGTTGTTGATGCAGCAAGCCCGCGAACGAGCCAAGGCCTGTATGGCAGAAGCGCAACAAGACGCAGACAGTGTTCGTGCGAACGCCTTTCAGGAGGGGTATGCCCAAGGCGTGCTGCAAGCCGCTGCTGGCGTGAGCGGGCTTTTAATGCAGTCGCGAGTGATGGCAAGCGCGCTACAGGCGGAATTGGTACAGGCCGCCCGGTCATTGCTGGGGGATTTGCTGATGGACGACCGTCTGCTCGATGAACTGCTGCAGCGCTGGCAGGCGGAATGGGCAGGTCAAGGGCGAGAGCCGCTGCAGATTATCCTGCCACTGCGGTGCAAAGCCCAGCAGGTGGAGCTGAAAAGCAAGTTGAAGGGCTTGGGAGTCGACAGTGTGGATATCCGTTTCCATGCCCAGGAACGTTACCTGTTTCGCTTGGCGGATCAGGTGGTCGAGCTCGACATCGGCGCCACACAGGAACGCCTGTCGCCGCGCCTGATCGCCCAGCTCAAGCAGTTGCCGGAGAGCGTGCGCCAGCTCGACGAAGCGTCGAGAAGCTTTTTTATCAGTTGGGCTGCCGCCCTCGACAAGGAAGGTTCTAGCCCGCTTCATGTTTTGGAGTTGGATAACGGCAATGATCATTGATAACGCCTCGCCCACAGGCGCCGGCCAGGCCCCGCGCCGAGGCACCGAGACGATTGTGCCCCTGGATCGGCGTATGGGGCTTCAAAGCGCGGAAACCAGCGCTGATCCGGATCCTGAGTTTGCTCAGTTCTACGATGAGTTCATGAAGTGGATAGCGTCCACGACACCCTCGCCGGGCGGTATTCAGGGTTACTTGAAACAATACGCGAATGCCGGTGGGGAGTTGCCTTATAAAACTACGCAAAAGCAGATGGATGTATTGACGCAGGTGATGGTGCGGATGAAAGAGCAGGGCTTGGAAGAAAGTGCGACTTACAAGGAAATAAGAGTTGCGCTGGTGTCGGTTGCCTCAACCGGTATGTTCGTCAAAGAGTTTATGCAGGAGGTGTTCAAGCCTTCTGAGGATGACGACAGTCGCGAGAATATCGGTTGGTAATGATAGGTTCGTATATTAAGTGAGTGATCAGCCGTTTAAGGATTCTTCGAACAAGTTGCAGTTAAAAATCGCCTGACCACCTGATCCGGGTCGCCCACGAGCCAGATGAGCGTTTCCGACTTCGAGTAAAGATGGAGTGAGTCGCAAGTCCTCGCTAGCTACCTGACCTAGCTTGGGGGATGGTACTCAATACCTAACGGAAGGTAACAGGTTCGTGCGGTGGGGGTGATACTCGTTATCTATGTGAATATAAATGTAATGGTGGGTGGGTAATGGAACATTTAAATGGCGTGTATGACCCTGTGCGGGTGGAAGTAGAGTGCGAAATCAGTAAGCTGTTGGATGTTCTAAAAGAGCAGCATCAATTGAGTAATATTAATTTCTATGATCTCAGTGAGGTTGCTCTGCGCTTGGAAAGTGGGGATTTTTTTTATCTGAAGTATGAGTGTGATCTAGAGAAGCTAGTGCTTTTTTTTAAAATAGTAATGCCGATGCCTCTTACTGATAAGGAGTTGGGCGAACTGGCTGAGCTACCTTGTTACTTCGAAATAAATTCAAGTGGTGATGTACTGTCTCTTGAAGATAATGTTCTGGTGTATTACAGAATCATTAATTCAAGCGATATTTGTACTGGTCTGCTGGGTGAGGTGTTTATGGGCTTGTTGAAGGGGTATATAAGTTTAAATGCTTGTCTTGGTCGTCGTTAATGTTGGGATTAAAGTAGAGGGTGATGTCTATGTATGGTATCAATAGAGCTGCAGTTGTTATGTGTGCGCTCTCCGCTAAGAGTTCCGAGGCGGAAGACAGAGGCGTTCTGAGAAATGCTAGCGTAATAACATCTGCTCAAGCCAAAGAACTGAGGCAGGTGATGGATAGGTTGAATTTACATACCTCAAGTCCGCGTGAGGGAAGGCCTGTATTTTTACAACCTGTTTCGTTCGCCAGCGTATTGCCGTCTAAAAGTATGGAGGCGATAGTTGGGCGTGGTCAGGTTAACGTGGAGGCGAATGTTTTTGACCAAGATCCCTATAGAACAACGGCAGAAAAAAATAGAATTATTGAGGTGGCCATTGGCAAGGGGTTGGCGACCAGTGACAGGCTTAACGCGATAGCCAAGGCGATTAGGTTGAATTCTGGTGCGCCTATGAGGTTTGGGGATTTTACGCCTGAACAGCAAGAAAGGATTCGGCATGAAAGTAAGAATATTGGTGGGGCAAAGGAACTCATTGCTGATAAAGACAATTTGGACGCCCACGTGCTAGCGACACTGATAAAGGCTGAAGACGAGATCTATAATGTCCCAGGGATGGAAAGGCGGCAGTGCATGTTTAATCATGTGCGAACTCCAGATAATCCAATCTTTCCTTGGAACTCGCATCGGTTTGATTTGGAAATATGGAAGGTCAACAATCCCATTCAGTATCCGGCAGGTGTGGCCAACTTGATAGCGGATAGATGGAATGACTTGGTTGCCAGCAAAGGCGATGAACCAAATTACTTTAAAGACACATTCGGAATTGCTGATCATCGTGACGGGATTCTGCACATTTTACAGGGCATGGAACCGTCCGCGCGCAAGGCCTTGTTTGAAACCCTGAATGTTAGTTGGAGCACAGAGACATTCACCGATGACGAGGCCAACTCTAGGGACAGTAACCCCTTGGGAAGTCAGTTTCGTCAACATACTACAGGGGGGTTGTCCAATGTGGTTAGGTGGTCAGATACAGAGGACAAAAGTGTCAACCAATGGGTGCTTGATGCAGTCGCACACGGCAAGCCTGTTCTCTCTGGTCCTAGCGGGCATACCCTACGGTATTTGAATCACTACGCCATGTGTCGTGAACTGTTGAGCTATGACAAGGATATTGATATCAGTCAGATTCCCACACTTGAAGAGGCTCGACTGGTGATGTTGGGCAATCTACTTCCTCCGAAGAATCATCACTCTTACCATGAAATCATGCTCGCTTCTGTCGGTGTCTTTGATGGTGAGGCAGCATTGGGGTATAGCAATAAGTTAAACTACGATGACCTGAAGTCAACATCCATCGGTAGTGAAATTTTAGCCAGTGTCTTGAAGTAGTGCTGTATAGTTAAAGGGGCGCTGGCGTGACCGGAGTCATGCCAGTCCCGGACTTGTAAAATATGATGGGTTTTCTGCGGGTGGAGATTTTAATCGTTCCCTTGGTCGTCTGAGCTTTCGCTGTCTGTGTCAAGCGAAAAGCAGGTTACTACCGGTGCTCCATAAGACTGAAGTGTTTCTTGGTGTAGTATAAAACCATCTCTGATTTTTAACGCCTTTTTCAATGCTTCATGAGCGTCGCGACTGTGTAAGGCATGCAGTGCCAGGTGTTGTACTTCGTGTTTGAATGCCATCCCAATCCGCTCGGAACTACGCCATAATACAAATTTGTTATTTTTGGGGTCGAAAACGCCACCGTTGGTACTGCTGTGTTCAACTTCTTTGCATACGGCGCAGGGCACAAATCTTCCTGCCATATTTACAATTATGTGTTGTCCTGCTTGCAAGTCTAATTTAGCAATAGCTTCGTCGTAGATGATGTCGGCAGATTTGGCTAAGTATTCTTCAATGGTCTGTTCTGCATGCATCGTCTCGGTTACACCTTCTGGTAGGTAGGGCTTCGATTCCATGTTCTGGGGAGGAGAATGGACCATGATGTGGCTAGAGGCGCCGAAGCGTTTGATGTCTTCGAAAACCTTGAAAATCGTCAAGAAGCCGGCTTTGCATTGTAATGCGATGGTTGACTTGGTCAAATTGGTGCCAGGGCGGATACCTCTGTCGTGAATAATTTCCGTATGAGCCTTGCTTATTGTCGTGAGCACAGAGTCGAGGGAGGCGAAGGTCTCCATAAGCTTCCTATGGTGTCTGGCACGTCTGGCGCTTAACACTTTATCCCAGTCTTCCCTTTCATGAGGTTGAACGCGTTCCTGGGCAGATTTAAATAGGCCGCTGTCTGTCAAGGCAATGCGGAGCGCTTCTTGAATCTTGTCTGTGTGGAAATTGGATGAAAGATGCAGTAAATTGCAGAATACACTTGCCTGAACTTCAAGCGGGTTGCTGTTTAGTTTCAGGTTCATCGCAGTGTTCACTGCGAGTGATATTTGCCGCAATGCTTGGTTTAAACGGTCATACCCTTGATATTTTTTGGGGGGAGGCGGGGAGATATTTTTGCGAATTAACGTGTTCGCCACCGTATGATTTATATAAAAGGCTGGGCGACTCTCAGCGATGTTGTGGTGTTTTAGGTTTGTGCTCAGATCTCCTTTTTCTCCAAATACAATTAATGTAGTAATGTCATTCAGGTTAGTTTTTTCTTGATCCGATACCATCGTGGTATTGGCGAATACGCTGATAGGCGTCTTGCTCCTTGTTGTCGCTTCTGTGAGCGAGGCAGAGCGTTGAGTAGCTATGGTATTGAGCATGCTTTGCAAGGGAGGCTCCAATATTATTGTGTGGGTATAGCTATCTAGGCTCTGTACGAAAACCAAAGAAACCCAATTGGCGCCCTCCGGAAGCTGAAATTCTGTAAGGTTCCTGGCCATCTACGGACAACCCGTCATCCCGATGCGCTCAATGAAGGGCAAAACTCACCCCTGGCTTACCCAGACTGTTTGATCGGCCCAAATACCGACAGCACAACATCATTGAGCGCATGTTTGGCTGGCTGAAAGAGAACCGCCGCATCGTGACACGCTTCGACAAGCTCGCAAAAAGCTATGCAGCAATGGTCTCACTGGCTTGTTCCATGCGGTGTTTGCGACATCTCTTTTCGTACAGAGCCTAAGCAATAACTCAGCATCGTGCACAGGTCGGCATTCGACATGCTTTGGCCATGCCGATGGCTTGATCCGAGGTTTAATTACGAGTGCGCCAATCCGCTATCTGTTGCGCAGAGGCGTGGAACTCGACGCTAGGTGCAGGCGATTCCACATCGGGATGTTGCTGGCGTAGCGTCTCAAGGACCTGCGCATGGCTCTGACGGAACTGCGCGAGCTTCTCAGAACCCTCTGGGCTGCAGCGCTCCGCTACCTTCTCCATCCGTTGGTACAGGTCAGGCTGATGCGTCGCGACGGAATTGCTGGGGACATAGGGGGTGTTGGCTGCGGCAGCCTCGGCAATAGGGAAGGTTTCCGCAAAAGTGTGGTACCCGCCAAAGTTCATGAAAGCGGCAATACCCAAGCCGGCAGGCAGTGCAAGTGCCGCATTGCCGTAAATGGATTCCGGGTTCAGCGTATTGAGCGCCAGCAGAATATCGCAGGTACCTCCTGATTGTGCCCCCGCAGAGGGTAGCCCTTGAAGATTACTCTCCATCGCGAACGTGCCAAAGACCTGCCAGCGATTAATGCCGGTGCCATGTAGCATCGCGTATTGGTCCAACATGTCGGTCAGGCCTAATTGTGTATAGGCTTCAGGCACATTTTCCATATCTGTCTCCGACATTGTGAAGGGACGGGTCAGGTCGGCAATCGGCGCCCCTTCACGAGCTATGGCATTAATATTCTGATTGCGCTCGCCTAGCACTGCACGCAAGGCAGCTTGCTCGACGCCATCAGGATCGGCGGTATTTTGCACTACCAGACCAAAACCCAAGCCCAATTTGGCCGCATCCTCATATACCCCCTTAACCGGGCGTCGCACTCCGCCTACTTCCACCATCGGCATCCGTTCGCTGCGGGCTCGACTTAGCGGGCTGTCGAAGGCTGGTGTACGGGTCTTGCTTGAAAACTCCTTAAACCGATCGGCGAAGTCGTTTGCCTGGGCATCAAAGCCTGCTTCCCGCAGCAGGGCCGCGCACGCCGCGCTATTGGCTGCCTTATGCTGCGCATGAAGTTCAGGCTGCTTAAGGTGTTCTACTGGGTTCATCAACTGCCAGACGGTAGTGCCAAAAGCGCTCAGGGAGCGGATCTTCGTCAGAAACTCGACATGACTCTGTTTGCCGGTTCCATTGAGCAGGCCCTGTAGTGGCGTGCTCAAAGTGTCCAGCAGCCATGGCTGCAGCGCTTGGTCGGAGCTCATCATTCGGCCGATCTGATCGGACTGCGCCGACAAGGGCGCGATAGACGCCTGCAATACGTCGCGCAGAAGCTGCTCCCGTCCCTGGTAATAGACGAGCGTTCCTCCAGCTTGGCTCTGCTCGCTAAAACCATGCCGCAACAAGGTGGCGAGCATCAGGGCTTGCTGGTCGAACACATCGCCTACCTTGCCCGGATGGCCCAGCAAAGACATGCTGGCGCCCGCCTCAAAGAACTTGCTGTTGCTAATCGCTTGCTTTTGCGCATCTGATAAGGTCACGGCTTGCGGGCTGCTCTTGGCCACGCTTTCCGGTTTGCCTTGGGAGTCCATACCAAAGATGGCATTCAAAGATGGGCCGGATCTGCAAATAAACATGAGAATTTTTCTTATCGGAAGTGAGCTTCACATCCTGTCTTGAAGGGAGCGGTCGCGCTTGCAAAATGCGCCCATCCTATTTTGTGACACTTCAAGGGGGAGTAAGGTCTTGACCCGAAGTCACGATGTGTACGAACCAGGGAGAAGAGGTTGGCACAGCGGTTGGATTGGATATGTCACAGCGGGCGATCAATACCGTGCTGTTGAACCTGAGTCGGGAACGCAGCGTTCCTTCTGTCCTGATGTTTTGCCCTGTGTAGACGAGAGTGCCCTCGAGCACTTCGACGGCAGTGTGGTAACCCAGCCCAACTAAAAGGCACTGGCACCTGCCGCACGAGCATAGCGCTGCGCTTTGGTTTGCCAATTAGGTTTCACGTGAAAACCTGAGACTCTGAGGTTGGCGGCCCGCTTTCCGTCGAGTGGTGATCAGGCCCACAACCCGAACAGAACCAACGCTGCTACACCAAGCCCGAGCGCAATCGAGCAGCCGCCCAGCGACAGCGCTGCCCGGCCTTGCCGGTACCAGCCGTCATGGCCCAGTTGCCGTGCCGGCGCCAACAGGCTGCGCCAACGCAGTTCAGTTTCGTGAAACGCCTGCAGGTTCGCCGTATCCGCATCCAGCCAGCGACGAAAGTCGATCCGCTCACAAGCAGTCACCTGCGGGCTCTGCAAGCGCACATACCATTGCCCGGCAACACTCGCCAGCACATCCCGGCGCGAGCGACCGGCCTGCAGTGCCTGGTCCATGTGCCGCTCGATGCTCGCCAATGGCAGGTCCAGGCGGGCGGCGATGCTGGCGAAGTCCAGTTGGTCGAGGCGGTTGAGCAGGAATACCTGTTGCACACGCCGTGGCAGGCGTTTCAGGGCGTGCAGCAGGGCGTCGTCGGCATGATGTTCGGCAGCAGGGGTTGGGTGCTCAAGGGGCAGCAGCAGACGGGTCATGGACAGCTCCTTGCTCTATGGAGGGGGAGGGATGGGGGCATCTTCCGTGATGCGTGATCAGCGTAGGCGAAACGAGATTGATTCTCAAGTGCTGATTCCGCAAAGTTTTGTAATGAGCGTTCACGCCCTGAAACACCTTTGCTATCATGCGCGCCATCACGATCTTCATTAGCCTGAAGAGCCAAAAAAAAGACCCAGCAAAAAGCTGGGTCAAAAACCGTGATTAGCCTGATGAGGAGATAATCTGAGAGCGACCTAAGCTCCAGGTTATCCAGCAGATCTCGCGATCAGCTGAGTGCAATAATAATCGTTATCATTTGCCAGTCAAATGAATTTTCGCTAATCCGGTAAAAAAGTTTTACCGGTGCGCTTCCTTGTCCCGGCAATCGGGGCCTTCGCCGTTACCCGGCCATCACGTTCTCTCCCTTCCTTCTTGCTTACAAACCCGATTCCACGGTGCGTTTGTGCTCGAGCAGTGCGCGCGCCATGTCCATCATGTGCATCAGGGCAAAGGTCAGTTCGCGCTGGCTGCCGTGCTGGTGGGTGGCGGTTTCCTGCGCGGTGGCGGCGGCACAGCGCAGCAGGGCGATGGCGTGTTCCTGGGCCTGGTCGCCGGTTACACCCTCGTGCAGGGTCCAGATCCTGTTGTCCAGGGTGGGGCGCGGCGGGTTGGGGTTGAGGTAGTAGTCGAGGGCGCGGCGGGCGGCTTCGCTGTCGAGATCTGTTTCGTCGTTTTTCGGTGGTTTCATCCTGATACCTGCTAACACCAATAGGGAAAGGGTTCAGGTCGATACTAATACCTAAAGTATTTTTGTGCTTTCCGATAAATAATACTGAATGTTTATTGAGCGCTAGAAGGCAGTCCGTATCGTGCCAGCGATGAATATGGATAAATGGATTGCCCTCGTCCGTGACCGGATGGAGGAACTAGGACTCACTCAAGAACAGCTTGCCGAGCGCGTTGGCGTGTCGCAAGGCAGCGTGGGGCATTGGGTGAACAAGCGGCGTCAGCCGAAGATCGAGTCGATGAATCGCACATTCGTCGAGATTGGCATGCCCCATTACAACGTCAGCCTACAGTTGCGCATTGTTGGTCAGGTTGGCGAGGAGCGTGGCATTTACGAGGTCGATGACTCTGATGATGACTTGGACCTCATGCAATACATCGTGTGCTTCCGCTACCCGGTGCTGGGCTGGGATGAGCTAGGTATCGCAGATGGGGAGGAGCCAGGTGTGTTCGAGCAGACGGACTACCTGGCCCAAGGCAAGGCGTTCTGGCTGACTGTCGAGAATGATGCGATGAGTGCCGCCAGTGGCCGCAGTGTGCCGCAGGGCATGCGGATGTTGGTGGACCCTGGGGTAGATGCCGAGCCAGGGCGTCTGGTTATCGCTCGTCAGCCGGGCAAACCGGCGATTTTCCGTGAGCTGGCGGAGGAAGGTGGGCAACGGTACCTGAAGGCACTCAACAGCAACTACCCGGCGCTGTTGTGTGAGGAAGGCTGCGAGTTTCTGGGTGTGGTCGTGCGAGTGCATGGCTCCTTCTAGATTGCCGGGGCTGCTGCGCAGCCCTTTCGCGACACAAGGCCGCTCCTACAGGGATGGCGCAAGTCTTGGAGCCGCAGGGGGTAGTACGAGCTATCGTTTCCCCGTGCTGAGCTGGGCTGATTTGCAGGGGCCTTTGCCTGAGGCGAGCAAATCCCATGACCAGACGGACTATATGCCCGCCGGCAATGCGTTCTGGCTGGTGGTGGAAAACGACTCGGTGAATGCCGCCAGTGGCAGGAGCATACCTGAGGGTATGCGTGTGCTGGTGGATACTGGCCTGCCGGCAGAGCCTGGTCGGTTGGTGATTGCGCGGCAGCCCGGGCGGCCGGCAGTGTTGCGGCAGTTGGTCGAGGAGGGCGGAGACAGGATGCTCAATCCGCTGAATACGCGCTATCCGACAGTCCTGTGTGAGGAAGGCTGCGAGTTTTTGGGTGTGGTCGTGCGAGTGCATGGCTCCTTCTAGATTGCCGGGGCTGCTGCGCAGCCCTTTCGCGACACAAGGCCGCTCCCACAAGTACCGCACCAACCTCAGGGCATGCACCGTACCTGTAGGAGCGGCCTTGTGTCGCGAAAGGGCCGCAAAGCGGCCCCCCAGGAGTCTTACTCCGCCAGTTCGACCAGCACCGTCCCTTCGCTGACCATATCCCCTTCCTGGCAGAACAACGCCTTCACCGTGCCGCCATGTGGCGCGCGAATGCTGTGCTCCATCTTCATGGCCTCCAGCACTACCAGCGCCGTACCTGCTTCCACCACCTGCCCAGGCTCCACCAGCACCCGCACGATGCTGCCGTTCATGGGCGCGCCCAGGCCGCCCTGGTGGCTGTGGCTGGCCTCGGCCTCGGCAATCGGGTCGAAGGCTTCGATGGCATGCATCTCGCCATCCCACTGCAAGTACAACGTGCCACCGCGGCGGATCGCCAGATGCTGGCGTCGCACACCCGCCTGGTCATGCACCAACTGCTCGCCCACCAGTTGCCAGGTAGACGCAGCGCTGCGCTCCAAGGCAACTGCCTGGTCCTGCCCGCCACTCGCCAGGTGCAGGCTGCTGCGCGCCGGCAGGCCCAGGCGCAAGCCGTTGCGTTCGGCCCACGGTGAACTGCGGTCGTCCTCCCGCTGATGTGCGGCCTGGCCCTGCAACCAGGCCTCGGCCGCGGCTTCCCAGAAGCCTGTCGGCAGCGCTTGAGGCGCGGGCAGCAGAACCTCCTGGTGACGCGGAATGAAGCCAGTATCCAACTCCGCTGCAGCAAACGCCGGGTGGGCGAGAATGCGGCGCAGGAAGGCGATGTTGGTCTTCAACCCGCCAATGGCAAACTCGTCGAGCATGGCCAGCAAGCGCAGGCGTGCCTGTTCGCGGTCTTCGCCCCAGGCGATCAGCTTGCCCAGCATCGGGTCGTAGAACGGCGACACCACATCACCTTCGCTGACCCCGCTGTCCACCCGTCGCCCTTCGCCGGCTGCCGACTCGCGGTACAGCGCCAGCTTGCCGGTCGCGGGCAGGAATTCGTTGGCCGGGTCCTCGGCATACAGGCGCACTTCGATGGCATGGCCGATCAGCGGCACCTGTTCCTGGGTGATCGGCAGGGCCTCGCCGCAGGCCACGCGAATCTGCCAGGCCACCAGGTCGAGCCCGGTAATTGCCTCGGTGACCGGGTGCTCCACCTGCAGGCGGGTGTTCATCTCCATGAAGAAGAACTCGCCACGGGCATCGAGCAGAAACTCCACGGTGCCGGCGCCCACGTAGCCGATGGCCTGGGCCGCGCGTACCGCCGCTTCACCCATGGCCCGGCGCAATTCGGCCGACAGGCCTGGCGCAGGGGCTTCTTCCACCACCTTCTGGTGACGGCGCTGGATCGAACAGTCACGCTCGTTGAGGTACAGGCAGTTGCCGTGCTGGTCGGCGAATACCTGGATTTCCACATGGCGCGGCTTGAGCACGTACTTTTCCACCAGCATGCGCGCATCGCCGAACGACGACTGCGCCTCACGCTGGGCCGAGGCCAGGGCGTCGGCCAGCTGGCTTTCTTCTTCGACCACTTTCATGCCCTTGCCACCGCCGCCGGCGCTGGCCTTGAGCAGCACCGGGTAGCCGATGCGTTCGGCGGCGGCACGGAAGGTGTCCAGGTCCTGGGCTTCGCCGTGATAGCCCGGCACCAGTGGCACGCCAGCGGCTTCCATCAGTGCCTTGGCCGCCGACTTGCTGCCCATGGCGTCGATGGCGCTGGCCGGTGGGCCGAGGAAGATCAACCCGGCCTCTTCGATGGCACGGGCGAACCCTGCATTCTCGGACAGGAAGCCATAGCCCGGGTGGATGGCCTGGGCGCCGCTGGCCTTGGCTGCGGCCAGCAGCTTGTCGATCAGCAGGTAGCTTTCGGCAGCCTTGGTGCCGCCGAGGTCGACGCGGATATCGGCTTCGCGGCTGTGCCGGGCATCACGGTCGGTGGCGCTGTGCACGGCCACGGTAGTCAGGCCCATGGCCTTGGCGGTGCGCATCACCCGGCAGGCGATTTCGCCGCGGTTGGCGACCAGCAGGGTGGTCAAAGCGGGGCGGCTCATGGGCGCGGCTCCTTCTTGTCGTCGGTTTGCCAGGCGGGGCGGCGTTTTTCCAGGAAGGCGCGCAGGCCCTCCTGGCCTTCGGCGCTGACGCGGATGCGGGCGATGGTGTTTTCGCAGTAGCGGCGCAGGGCCGGGCTGAGTTCGCCGTCGTCCACCTCACGCAGCAGGTCCTTGGTCGCGCGTAGCGCTTGCGGGCTGTTTTGCAGCAGGTTGCTCACCCAGGCTTCGACCTGGGCGTCCAGTTCGCTGGCCGGGTAGACCTCGGCCAGCAGGCCCAGCTCGCGGGCCCGCACGCCGCTGAAACGCTCGGCGGTGAGGGCATAGCGGCGCGCGGCACGCTCGCCGATGGCCTTGACCACGAACGGGCTGATCACTGCCGGGGCCAGGCCGATGCGCACTTCCGACAGGCACAGCTGAGCGTCTTCGGCACCGATGGCCATGTCGCAGCAACTGATCAGGCCCAGCGCGCCGCCAAAGGCCGCGCCTTGCACCACGGCCAGGGTCGGCGCCTTGAGGCGGTGCAGAGCGTACATAAGCTCGCCCAGCTCGCGGGCATCATCCAGGTTGGTGTTGAAGTCCAGCTGCGCCGACTGCTGCATCCAGGCCAGATCGGCGCCGGCGCTGAAGTGCCGGCCGCGGCCGCGCAGCAGCACGAAGCGCAGGCTGGTGTCCTCGGCCAACTGGTCGAGGGCGACGATCAGCTCGCGGATCATCAAGGCGTTGAAGGCGTTGTTCTTGTCCTCGCGGCTCAGCCACAGGGTGGCGAAGCCGCGCGGGTCGCGGATCACTTCGAGGGTGCTGAAATCGCTCATGGGTCACATCCGGAAAATGCCGAAGCGGCTCTGTTCGATCGGTGCGTTCAGCGCGGCGGACAACGCCAGGCCGAGCACGTCGCGGGTCTGTGCCGGGTCGATGACACCGTCGTCCCACAGGCGGGCGCTGGAGTAGTAGGGGTGGCCCTGGTGCTCGTACTGGTCGAGGATCGGCTGCTTCAGCCGGGCTTCGTCTTCGGCGCTGAACGGGTGGCCACTGCGCTCGCTCTGTTCGCGCTTGACCTGGGCCAGCACGCCGGCGGCCTGTTCGGCCCCCATCACGCCAATCCGCGCGTTGGGCCACATCCACAGGAAGCGCGGGTCGTAGGCACGGCCGCACATGCCGTAGTTGCCGGCGCCAAAGCTGCCGCCAATGATCACCGTGAACTTCGGCACCTGGGCGCAGGCCACGGCAGTGACCAGCTTGGCGCCGTGCTTGGCGATGCCGCCTTCTTCGTACTTTTTGCCCACCATGAAGCCGGTGATGTTCTGCAGGAACAGCAGCGGGATGCCGCGCTGGCAGGCCAGTTCGATGAAGTGCGCGCCTTTTTGTGCGGCCTCGGCGAACAGGATGCCGTTGTTGGCGAGGATCGCCACCGGGTAGCCGTGCAGGTGGGCGAAGCCGCACACCAGGGTGGTACCGAACAGCGCCTTGAACTCGTCGAACACCGAGCCGTCGACCAGGCGCGCGATCACCTCGCGCACGTCGAACGGTTGCTTGGCATCGGCCGGCACCACGCCATACAGCTCATCGGCGGCATACAGCGGTGCCACCGGAGCCAGGCGCTGCAGCTTGCCCAGCTTGTGCCAGTTGAGGTTGGCCACGCTGCGTCGGGCCAGGGCCAGGGCGTGTTCGTCGTTGTCGGCATAGTGGTCGGCCACGCCGCTGGTGCGGCAGTGCACATCGGCGCCGCCGAGGTCTTCGGCGCTCACCACTTCACCGGTGGCGGCCTTTACCAAGGGGGGGCCGGCGAGGAAGATGGTCGCCTGCTGGCGCACCATGATCGCTTCGTCGGCCATCGCGGGCACGTACGCACCGCCGGCGGTGCACGAGCCCATCACCACGGCAATCTGCGGAATGCCCAGTGCGCTCATGTTGGCCTGGTTGAAGAAGATCCGCCCGAAGTGTTCGCGGTCGGGGAACACTTCGTCCTGGCGTGGCAGGTTGGCGCCGCCGGAGTCCACCAGGTAGATGCACGGCAGGCGGTTCTGCAGGGCGATGGTCTGCGCACGCAGGTGTTTCTTCACCGTCAGCGGGTAGTAGGAACCGCCTTTGACCGTGGCGTCGTTGGCCACGATCATGCATTCCACGCCTTCGACGCGGCCGATGCCGGCGATCACGCCCGCAGCGGGCACGTCTTCGCCATATACCTCATGGGCAGCCAGTTGGCCGATTTCGAGGAACGGCGAGCCCGGGTCCAGCAGGCGGTCGATACGCTCGCGCGGCAGCAGCTTGCCACGCGAAGTGTGCCGCTCCTGAGCCTTGGGCCCACCGCCCTGGGCCACTTGGGCGAGCAGGCCACGCAGGGCCTGGACCTGTTCGAGCATGGCCGCGCTGTTGCCGGCGAACTCCGCCGAACGCGGGTTGATCTGGGTGTGCAAGGTAGCCATGTGCGCCCGTCCCTTGTGCTCAGCGGGTTTCGTTGAACAGTTCGCGGCCGATCAGCATCCGGCGGATTTCGCTGGTGCCGGCACCGATCTCGTACAGCTTGGCGTCGCGCAGCAGGCGGCCTGCCGGGAATTCGTTGATATAGCCATTGCCGCCGAGAATCTGGATCGCCTCCAGGGCCATTTGCGTGGCGCGCTCGGCGGTGTACAGGATCACCCCGGCGGCGTCCTTGCGGGTGGTCTCGCCACGGTCGCAGGCCTGGGCCACGGCATACAGGTAGGCGCGGCTGGCGTTGAGCTGGGTGTACATGTCGGCGATCTTGCCCTGGATCAGCTGGAACTCGCCGATGCTCTGGCCGAACTGCTTGCGGTCGTGAATGTAGGGCACCACCAGGTCCATGCAGCTTTGCATGATGCCGGTCGGGCCGCCGGACAGTACCACGCGCTCGTAGTCCAGGCCGCTCATCAGCACGCGCACGCCACCGTTGAGCTGGCCGAGGATGTTTTCTTCCGGCACTTCGACGCCGTCGAAGAACAGCTCGCAGGTGTTGGAACCACGCATGCCCAGCTTGTCGAACTTGTTGCTGCGGCTGAAGCCTTTCCAGTCACGCTCGACGATGAACGCGGTGATGCCGTGCGCGCCCTTGTCCAGGTCGGTCTTGGCGTAGATCACGTAGGTGTTGGCGTCCGGGCCGTTGGTGATCCAGGTCTTGCTGCCGTTGAGCACGTAGTGGTCGCCGCGCTTTTCCGCGCGCAGCTTCATCGACACCACGTCGGAACCGGCGTTGGGCTCGCTCATGGCCAGGGCGCCGATGTGCTCGCCGCTGATCAGCTTGGGCAGGTACTTGAGCTTCTGCTCGTGGCTGCCGTTGCGGTTGATCTGGTTGACGCAGAGGTTGGAGTGGGCACCGTAGGACAGGGCCACCGAGGCCGAGCCACGGCTGATTTCTTCCATCGACACCACGTGGGCCAGGTAGCCCAGGCCGGCACCGCCGTATTCTTCCGGCACGGTGATGCCCAGCAGGCCCATGTCGCCGAACTTGCGCCACATGTCGGCCGGGAACAGGTTGTCGTGGTCGATTTGCGCGGCGCGCGGGGCCAGTTCGGCGGCGACGAAGGTGCGCACCTGGTCGCGGAGCATGTCGATGGTTTCGCCCAGGGCGAAGTTCAGGGTGGGGTAATGCATGCTGGGGCACCTTGTTGTTCTTGAAATATGGGAAACACCCTGGCTCAAGGATCTGGCGCCGGACCCTGTGGGAGCGGGCTTGCCCGCGAATGCGTCAGCAGGACCACCGTCATTGCCTGAGTGATCGCATTCGCGGGCACGCCCGCTCCCACAGGGTTCGGCGTCATGCCTGAGGGGCGGTGTCGTTCATCACCTTTACGTTAACGTAAACCTGCATGCGCTCACTGTCAATCGACTCATCACCTTTACGTAAACGTAAATCTGCGCCAGAGTATTCCCGCTTGCTTCAGTCGTGCCCAGAACAACCACAAGAAGGGACACCCATGAGTCAACCAAGCTATACCCGCGGTCGCCAGGACCAAGCCTTGCTGACCCAGACCATCGGCCAGGCCTTCGACGCCACCGTGGCCCGTTGTGCCGACGGCGAGGCCCTGGTGTCGCGCCATCAGGGCCTGCGCTACAGCTGGCGGCAGTTGGCCGAGCAGGTCGAGGTGCATGCTCGTGCCCTGATGGCCCTGGGCGTGAACACCGGCGATCGGGTCGGCATCTGGTCGCCCAACTGCGCCCAGTGGTGCATCCTGCAGTTGGCCAGCGCCAAGGTCGGCGCGATTCTGGTCAACATCAACCCGGCCTACCGCGTGGGCGAGCTGGAATACGTGCTGCGCCAGTCCGGTTGCCGCTGGCTGGTATGTGCCGATGCCTTCAAGACGTCCGACTACCACGCCATGGTCCAGGAACTGGCGCCGGAGCTGGCCAGCGCCACCCCGGGTGAAATGGCCAGTGAACGCCTGCCCGACCTGCGCGGTGTGGTCAGCCTGGCCGCCAACCCGCCGGCAGGCTTCCTGCCTTGGCAAGCGCTGGCCGAGCGGGCAGGGCAGACCTCCGTCGAGGCTTACGCGAAGCGCCAGCAAAGCCTGCAGTTCGACCAGCCGGTGAACATCCAGTACACCTCCGGCACCACCGGCGCACCGAAGGGCGCCACGCTCAGCCACTACAACATCCTCAACAACGGCTTCATGGTCGGCGAAAGCCTGGGCCTGACCGCACGTGACCGCATGGTGATCCCGGTGCCGCTGTACCACTGCTTCGGCATGGTCATGGCCAACCTCGGTTGCATCACCCACGGCAGCACCATGATCTACCCCAACGACGCCTTCGACGCCGAGCTCACCCTGCGCGCCGTGGCCGAAGAGCGCGCGAGCATTCTCTATGGCGTGCCAACCATGTTCATCGCCATGCTCGACCACCCCGCGCGCGCGCAAATGGACCTGTCGACCCTGCGCAGCGGCATCATGGCCGGCGCCACCTGCCCGATCGAGGTAATGCGCCGGGTCATCGACCAGATGCACATGGCCGAAGTGCAGATCGCCTACGGCATGACCGAAACCAGCCCGGTGTCGCTGCAGACCGGCCCGGACGACGACCTGGAGCTGCGCGTGACCACCGTCGGCCGCACCCAGCCGCAGCTGGAGAACAAGCTGGTGGACGCCGACGGCTGCATCGTCCCGCGCGGCGAGATCGGCGAGCTGTGCACCCGCGGCTACAGCGTGATGCTCGGCTACTGGGACAACCCCCAGGCCACGGCAGATGCCATCGACCCGGCCGGCTGGATGCATTCGGGCGACCTGGCGGTGATGGACGAGCACGGCTATGTGCGCATTGTCGGGCGCAACAAGGACATGATCATTCGCGGCGGCGAGAACATCTACCCGCGTGAACTGGAAGAGTTCTTCTACACCCACCCGGCGGTGGCTGATGCGCAGGTGATCGGCATCCCGTGCAGCCGTTATGGCGAGGAGATCGTCGCCTGGATCAAGCTGCACCCGGGGCACAGTGCCACGGTCGAGGAACTGCAGGGCTGGTGCAAGGCGCGCATTGCCCACTTCAAGGTGCCGCGGCATATCCGCTTTGTCGACGAGTACCCGATGACGGTGACCGGCAAGGTGCAGAAGTTCCGCATGCGGGAGATCAGTGTGGCGGAGATATCGGCGGTTACTGCTGGTTGATGCATTGGCTGTTCCGGCCCTTTCGCGGGCACGCCCGCTCCCACAGGTACTTCAGTGCCCTCGGGCTCTGTGGAATACCTGTGGGAGCGGGCGTGCCCGCGAAGAGGCCGGCCCTGCCAGCACAAGATCCTGGTCTACCCTTAAGCCTTCACCGGTGGTTCCTGGCTCGGCGGGTCGCCCACCGTCGGCGGTACGGTCGGCTTGATCGGCAGCTCGTCCGGGTCTTCCTCCGGCACGGGCGGCGGCAGGCTCGGGTCGTCGATGTTGGGATCGGGAGTCTCCGGTGGAATGGGAATGTTCATGGCCTGACCTCGCTTGGGTAATTGAAGAGGTGCTGCAGGCTTCGACCCCTGGCAGCTGCCGTTCGCTCAATTTTTTTGAACCCCACGCCTGTGCCCGGCTCTGAACCCTTACCGCCACCAGCCTGAGGGAGCAAGGTCCGATGTCACGAAACGAGCCCTTCGAAAGCGTGCCCATGGCCAACGATCACCCGGACCAGGCCATCAGCCTGTCCCAGGCGCTGCTGGCGCCGCGCATCGTGATCGAAGACACCCAACCCGTGCTCGAAGCCGGCACCTTCGCCGCCAAGGCCATCAGTGGCCAACCGGTGGCGGTCAGCAGCAAGGTCTACAGCGACGGCCACGACCGCCTGGCCGTGATGCTCAACTGGCGCCAGGCCCACAGCCGGCGCTGGCATTGCATACCCATGCACTCGCCGGGCAACGACCTGTGGCTGGCCGAGTTCACACCCACCGAACTGGGCCCGCACCTGTTCAGTATCGAGGCCTGGATCGACCCGTTCGCTACCTATTGCCACGACCTGGAGAAGAAGTACCACGCCGGTGTCGAGGTTCGGCTGGAGCTGGAGGAAGGTCGATTGATGCTGGGCAAGGGCATCGAGCTGTGCAACGGTGCCCTGCGCGAGGAGCTCCAGGCCTTGCAGCAGCGCCTGCCCACGCTGAATGCCGACGATCAGGTGGCGCTGTTTCTCGACCCCGCCACCGCCCGCCTGATGAGCGATGCCGAGCACCGCAGCTACCTGGCCCGCAGCCGTGAATTCCCCGTCGATGTCGACCGCCCGGCCGCGCAGTTCGCCAGTTGGTACGAGCTGTTCCCGCGCTCGATCACCGACAGCCCCGAGCGCCACGGCACCTTCAATGATGTGCACGAGCGCCTGCCGATGATCCGCGACATGGGCTTCGACGTGCTGTACTTCCCGCCCATCCATCCCATCGGCATGCAGCACCGCAAGGGCCGCAACAACGCCCTCACGGCGGAGCCCGGCGACCCGGGCAGCCCGTATGCCATCGGCAGCGCAGAAGGCGGCCACGAGGCGATTCACCCGCAGCTGGGCAGCCGCGACGACTTCCGCCGCCTGGTGGCAGCAGCGGCCGAGCATGGCCTGGAAATCGCCCTCGACTTCGCCATCCAGTGCTCCCAGGACCACCCCTGGCTCAAGGAGCACCCCGGCTGGTTCAGCTGGCGACCGGACGGCACCATCCGCTATGCCGAGAACCCACCGAAGAAGTACCAGGACATCGTCAACGTCGATTTCTATGCACCCGAGGCCGTGCCGTCGCTGTGGCTGGCCCTGCGCGACGTGGTGGTCGGCTGGGTCGAGGAGGGGGTGAAAACCTTCCGCGTCGACAACCCGCACACCAAGCCACTGCCGTTCTGGCAATGGCTGATCGCCAATGTGCGCAGCCGGCACCCCGAGGTCATCTTCCTCGCCGAAGCCTTCACCAAGCCGGCGATGATGGCCCGCCTGGGAAAGGTCGGGTACGCGCAGAGCTATACCTACTTCACCTGGCGCAACCACAAACAGGAACTGCGCGAGTACTTCGAGCAGCTCAACCAGCCGCCATGGAGCCAGTGCTACCGGCCCAACTTCTTCGTCAACACCCCCGACATCAACCCGTACTTCCTGCACACCTCCGGCCGTGCCGGCTTCCTCATCCGCGCGGCGCTGGCCACCATGGGTTCGGGGCTGTGGGGCATGTACTCGGGCTTCGAACTGTGCGAAGGCACACCGCTGCCGGGCAAGGAGGAGTACCTGGATTCGGAGAAGTACGAAATTCGCCCACGCGACTTCAGCCAGCCCGGCAACATCATTGCCGAGATCGCCCAGCTCAACCGTATCCGCCGGCAGAACCGCGCCTTGCAGACCCACCTGGGAGTGGCGTTCTTCAACTGCTGGAACGACAACATCCTGTACTTCGCCAAGCGCACGCCCGAGCGCGACAACTACATCCTGGTGGCAATCAGCCTCGACCCGCACAACGCCCAGGAGGCGCATTTCGAGCTGCCGCTGTGGGAGCTGGGGCTGGATGACAACGCCGAAACCCTGGGTGAAGACCTGATGAATGGGCATCGCTGGTCGTGGTACGGCAAGACCCAATGGATGCGCATCGAACCCTGGCATCTGCCGTTCGGTATCTGGCGCATCGAAAAGGCCCGTTAGCCAGGTACACGCCATCCCCTGTGGGAGCGGGTTTACCCGCGAAGCAGGCGCCGCGGAGCATGGCACCGGCTTCGCCGGTGTTCGCGGGTAAACCCGCTCCCACAGGGATCGTGTCAAGTCAGTTGCTTGTGCATCAGGGCCAGAGCAACCAGGAATTGAAAGGAGTCGCACATGGCCAAGCGTTCCCGCCCGGCAGCCTTCATCGACGACCCGCTGTGGTACAAGGACGCCGTCATCTACCAGCTGCACATCAAGTCGTTCTTCGATTCGAACAACGACGGCATCGGCGATTTCGCCGGCCTGATCAGCAAGCTCGACTACATTGCCGAGCTGGGCGTCAACACCCTGTGGCTGCTGCCGTTCTATCCCTCGCCACGCCGCGACGACGGCTACGACATCGCCGAATACAAGGCCGTGCACCCCGACTACGGCAACCTGGCCGATGCCCGCCGCTTCATCGCCGAGGCGCACAAACGCGGCCTGCGGGTGATCACCGAGCTGGTCATCAACCACACCAGCGACCAGCATCCCTGGTTCCAGCGCGCCCGCCATGCCAAGCGCGGCAGCAAGGCACGGGACTTCTACGTGTGGTCGGATGACGACCAGAAGTACGACGGCACGCGCATCATCTTCCTCGATACCGAAAAGTCCAACTGGACCTGGGACCCGGTCGCCGGCCAGTACTTCTGGCACCGCTTCTACTCGCACCAGCCCGACCTCAACTTCGACAACCCGCAAGTGCTCAAGGCTGTGATCGGGGTGATGCGCTTCTGGCTGGACCTGGGTGTCGATGGCCTGCGCCTGGACGCCATCCCCTACCTGATCGAGCGCGACGGCACCAACAACGAGAACCTTGCCGAAACCCACGACGTGCTCAAGGCGATCCGCGCCGAAATCGACGCCAACTACCCCGACCGCATGCTGCTGGCCGAGGCCAACCAATGGCCCGAGGACACCCGCCCGTACTTTGGCGAAGGCGAGGGCGACGAATGCCACATGGCCTTCCACTTCCCGTTGATGCCGCGCATGTACATGGCCCTGGCCATGGAAGACCGCTTCCCGATCACCGACATCCTGCGCCAGACCCCGGAAATCCCCGCCAACTGCCAATGGGCGATCTTCCTGCGCAACCACGATGAGCTGACCCTGGAAATGGTCACCGACCGCGAGCGCGACTACCTGTGGAACTACTACGCCGAAGACCGCCGCGCCCGTATCAACCTGGGCATCCGCCGCCGCCTGGCGCCGTTGCTGCAGCGTGACCGGCGGCGCATCGAACTGCTCACCAGCCTGCTGCTGTCGATGCCCGGCACGCCCACCCTGTACTACGGCGACGAACTGGGCATGGGCGACAACATCTACCTGGGCGACCGCGATGGTGTGCGCACGCCCATGCAATGGTCGCCGGACCGCAACGGTGGTTTCTCCCGCGCCGACCCGCAGCGCCTGGTGCTGCCGCCGATCATGGACCCGCTGTACGGCTACCAGACCGTCAACGTCGAAGCCCAGGCCAACGACCCGCACTCGCTGCTGAACTGGACCCGGCGCATGCTGGCGGTGCGCAAGCAGCAGAAGGCCTTCGGCCGCGGCAGCCTGCGCACCCTAACGCCGAACAACCGGCGCATCCTCGCCTACTTGCGCGAGTACACCGACGGCGATGGCAATACCGAAGTCATCCTGTGCGTGGCCAACGTTTCCCGCGCCGCCCAGGCGGCTGAACTGGAATTGTCACAATACGCCGACAAAGTACCGGTGGAGATGCTCGGCGGCAGCGCCTTCCCGCCAATCGGGCAACTGCCGTTCCTGCTGACCTTGCCACCCTACGCCTTCTACTGGTTCCTGCTGGCCAGCCACGACCGCATGCCCAGCTGGCACATCCAGGCCACCGAGGGGTTACCCGAATTGACCACACTGGTATTGCGCAAACGCCTGGAAGAACTGCTGGAGGCCCCCTCCAGCGATACCCTGCAAAGCGCCATCCTGCCGCAGTACCTGCCCAAGCGGCGCTGGTTCGCCGGCAAGGAAGGGCCGATCGACCAGGTGCGCCTGTGCTACGGCGTGCGTTTCGGCACATCGACCACACCGGTGCTGCTTAGTGAAATCGAAGTGCTCAGCGACGGTGTGGCCAACCGCTATCAACTGCCGTTCGGCCTGCTGCCCGAAGAGCAGATCAACAGCGCACTGCCACAACAGCTGGCCCTGTCACGGGTGCGCCGTGCCCATCAGGTTGGCCTGATCACCGATGCCTTCGTCCTCGAGCCATTCATCCGCGCGGTGCTGCGTGCCTGTGAGGGCGGTATGCATCTGCCTTGTGGCAACGGCGAGGGCGAGCTGCGCTTCGAAAGCACGCAGCAGTTGGCGGGCCTGGCGTTGAACGATGAAAGCAGCGTGCGCTACCTCAGCGCCGAGCAGTCCAACAGCTCGGTGGTGATCGGCGACCAGGTGGTGCTCAAGCTGATTCGCCGGGTCAACCCGGGTGTGCACCCAGAGCTGGAAATGAGTGCCTACCTGACCGCCGCAGGCTTTGCCAACATTTCGCCGCTGCTGGCCTGGGTCAGCCGGGTGGATGAGCAGGGGGCGCCACACCTGCTGATGATCGCCCAAGGCTACCTGAGCAACCAGGGCGACGCCTGGGCCTGGACCCAGAACACCCTGGAGCGGGCCATCCGCGACCAGATGGAGCCTTCCAGCCTCGACGCCGATGCGCACACCGATGCACTGGCCGAACTCACCGGCTTTGCCGCCTTGCTCGGCCAGCGCCTGGGCGAGATGCACCTGCTGCTGGCTGCACCGACCAATGACGAGGCCTTCCAGCCACGCCCGAGCGATGCCGACGACAGCGAACGCTGGAGTGCGCAGATCGGTGCCGAACTCACCCATGCCCTCGACCTGCTGGCCCAGCACCGCGACAGCCTCGACAGCGAAAGCCAGGCGCTGGTCGACGACCTGCAGCAACAGCGCGACGGCCTGGCCCAGCACATCGCCAACCTGACCCGCCAGGCCCAGGGCGGCCTGCTGATGCGCGTGCACGGCGACCTGCACCTGGGCCAGGTGCTGGTGGTGCAGGGCGACGCCTACCTCATCGATTTCGAAGGTGAACCGGCCCGGCCGCTGCAAGAGCGTCGGGCAAAACACAGCCCGTACAAAGATGTCAGCGGCGTGCTGCGATCCTTCGACTATGCTGCTGCCATGATCTTGCGCAGCGCGTCTGCGGTCGACCTTTCCGACCCGGCGCGCCAAGCCCGGCAACGGGTTGCCAGGCAGTACCTGCACCAATCGCGGCATGCCTTTGTCGAAGCCTATGGCCTGGCCACCGCGGCCATGCCTCACGCCTGGCAACAGGCCGAGGGCGAGCGCGCCGCACTGGAGCTGTTCTGCCTGGAAAAAGCTGCCTACGAAATCACATACGAAGCCGAGAACCGTCCGAGCTGGCTGGCCGTGCCTTTGCATGGCCTGCATGGACTGATCAGTACCTGGGGAGAGTCATAGATGAATGCAACCACGCGTGAAAACGGCGGCCTTCGGCAACGGGACCTCGACGCCCTGGCCCGCGCCGAGCACGCCGATCCATTTGCGGTACTCGGCCCCCATGGCGACGGCGCGGGCGGGCAGGTGGTCCGCGCCTTCCTGCCCACTGCCCTGAATGTGCGCATCCTGGCCCGGCATGACGGGCGCGTCCTCGCCGAAATGGAGCAGGGCAGCCTGCCGGGGCTGTTCACCGCGCACCTCGATGAGGCACACCCGTACCTGCTGCAGATCGGCTGGGCCGGTGGCGAGCAGATTACCGAAGACCCCTACAGCTTCGGCCCGCAACTGGGCGACATGGACCTGTACCTGTTTGCCGAAGGCAACCACCGCGACCTGTCCGGGCGCTTCGGCGCCCAGCCTATCCAGGTCGATGGTGTCGACGGCGTGTGTTTCTCGGTGTGGGCGCCGAACGCGCGGCGGGTGTCGGTGGTGGGTGACTTCAACAACTGGGATGGCCGCCGCCACCCCATGCGCCTGCGCCACAGCGCCGGGGTGTGGGAGCTGTTCGTGCCGCGCCTGGGCGTGGGCGAAACCTACAAGTTCGAGGTGCTGGGCAAGGACGGCATACTGCCCCTGAAGGCCGACCCGCTGGCGCGTGCCACCGAACTGCCGCCAAGCACCGCCTCCAAGGTAGCGGGGGCGCTCAGCCACGACTGGCAAGACCACGACTGGATGGCGCAACGCGCGCAGCGCCATGCCTACAGCGCGCCGCTGTCGATCTACGAGCTGCACCCGGGGTCGTGGCGCTGCGAGCTGGACGAGGCGGGCGAGGTGGGGCGCTATTACAACTGGCGCGAGCTGGCCGAGCGCCTGGTGCCGTACGTTCAGGAGCTGGGCTTTACCCATATCGAACTACTGCCGATCATGGAGCACCCGTTCGGCGGCTCATGGGGCTACCAGCCGCTGTCGCTGTTCGCGCCCACCTCGCGCTACGGCAGCGCCGAGGACTTCGCCGCCTTCATTGACGCCTGCCACCAGGGCGGCATTGGCGTGCTGCTCGACTGGGTGCCAGCGCATTTCCCCACCGATGAACACGGCCTGGCGCGTTTCGACGGCACCGCCCTGTACGAATACGACAACCCCCTGGAGGGCTACCACCAGGACTGGAACACGCTGATCTACAACCTTGGCCGCAACGAAGTGCGCGGCTTCATGATGGCCTCGGCGCTGCACTGGCTGAAGCACTTCCACATCGATGGCCTGCGTGTCGATGCAGTGGCCTCGATGCTGTACCGCGACTATTCGCGCAAGGCCGGCGAATGGGTGCCCAACCGCCACGGCGGGCGCGAGAACCTGGAGGCCATCGACTTCATCCGCCACCTCAACGGCGTGGCGGCCCACGAGGCCCCGGGCGCGCTGATCATCGCCGAGGAATCCACCGCCTGGCCCGGCGTCAGCCAGCCGACCCAGCAGGGCGGCCTGGGCTTTGCCTACAAGTGGAACATGGGCTGGATGCACGACACCTTGCATTACATCCAGAACGACCCGGTGCACCGCACCTATCACCACAACGAGATGAGCTTCGGGCTGATCTATGCCTATTCCGAGCACTTCATCCTGCCCATCTCCCACGACGAAGTAGTGCACGGCAAGCATTCGCTGATCGACAAGATGCCCGGCGACCGCTGGCAGAAGTTCGCCAACCTGCGTGCCTACCTCACCTTCATGTGGGCGCATCCGGGCAAGAAGCTGCTGTTCATGGGCTGCGAATTCGGCCAGTGGCGCGAGTGGGACCACGATGGCGAGCTGGACTGGTACCTGCTGCAGTACCCTGAGCACCAGGGCGTACAGCGCCTGGTCGGCGACCTCAACCGCCTGTACCGCGAGGTGCCGGCGTTGCATGAGCAGGATTGCCAGCCGCAGGGGTTCCAGTGGCTGATTGGTGACGATGCGCAGAACAGCGTGTATGCCTGGCTGCGCTGGAGCAGCAGTGGCGAGCCGGTGCTGGTGGTGGCCAACTTCACCCCGGTGCCGCGCGAGGGGTATCGCATTGGCGTGCCGTTCGGCGAACGCTGGCAGGAGCTGTTGAACAGTGATGCAGAGCTGTATGCCGGGTCCAATGTCGGCAACCTGGGGGTGGTGGAGAGTGACCAGATAGCCAGCCATGGGCAGCCGCAGTCGCTGGCCCTGAACCTGCCGCCACTTGGGGTTCTGATAATGAAACCAGCCTGATGTGTTGCTTGTACTGGCCTCTTCGCGGGTAAACCCGCTCCCACAGGTATTGCACAAGCTTCAGACCCTGTGCGGTCCTTGTGGGAGCGGGTTCACCCGCGAAAGGGCCGACCCTGCCTACCACCGCATCCGCACCCCAAGGCTGCCAATCAACCCATTCAGATCATTGTCGTCCACGTCACTGCTGTAATCGGCACTGACAAACAGCGCCACCGAAGGTGTCACCCGCGCCACCAGCCCCAACCCCAGTTCCACCGTGGTCGAGTAGCGCGAGCTGGAGATCTTGTCGACCTGGTCCAGCTTCACCTCATCGGCATTGCTGAAGTCATACCACACGTTGGTCCGCACATAGGGTTCGATCGGCATGCCGCGTACTTCATAACGCCCGGACAGCCTGGCGCCGACCCGGCCGCTCCAGCTCGGCTGGCTGTCGAAGGCCTGCAAGGTCTCTTCCTGCGCCCGGCTGCCGGGGAAGAACTGCTGGTTGATCAACTGCGCCTGCGGTTCGATCACCCAGCCGCCACCCAGGCCGATGGGGATGCCGCCTTCCAGCGAGAAGGTCATCGCGTGGCCGCTGTCGTCCAGTCGCTGGCCGTTCTCGCCACGGCCATTGACGTCGATGCGCGAACCCATGGCCACGGCATCCAGGTGCCAGCCCTGTTCATGGGTCATGCTCCAGTAAACCCCCAGGCTTTCACCGCTGAGGTTCACGGCGTTGCGTTGCTTGTCGCCCAACAGCCGGCGCATGCCGTTGAAGCTGGTCTGCAGGTTGTTTTGCCCCACGAAGATCCCCGCGCGGTGCACATTGCCCGCTGCAGTTTCGCGCACGAACAGGTCCGGGCCGATCGTCAGTTGCTGGCTGGGTGCCTCCAGCTGGTCCGGGGGCTGCGCGCCACCGCGCGTGGTGGTGGGGAAGAACTGCGCCCACTGGCTGGCGACCAGGTCCGGTGCAGCCTGCCCATGGCGCTCGCTCATCTTTTGCGAGAACGCATTCAAGGTACCGATACTCAAGCCACTGGCGCTGACCGGGTCGAGCGACAGCTGTGGTACTGCCGGTTGCTGCAGGAAACCGGGCGAGGCCGGGTCGTCCTGCAGTTCATACGCGATAGTTTCCACCGGGGTTGCCAGAAGCAGCGACGTGGAAACCGCGTAGAAAATGCTGTCGAAGCGCAAGAGGTTCGAGGTGCTTTTCATGGCGGATCTCCTTTGTTTTTGTGTTACAGCCCTAGGACCTGGCCTGTTGTCACGAGCTGTACGGCAAAAACAGTGGGCGACCCAAACCAGCACGCCAGGCTTTCGCCAGCGCGCACGAAGGCGCGAGCTAGAGGCCCGGCGCGAGATCTTTACTGCTTGATATGTTCAGCTAAGGAGAGGCCGCCGCTTGCGTCAAGAAAGTGTGAAGGAAGTGTTCAGGATCCGTGGTTTTGTTCAACGTGTTGAATCCTTTGATAAATCTGCGATGTATAGCGGGGTTCGCTATTTGTCGTGGCGTGGCTATGAAGAATGATTGCTAAGCCTGACTTCGACCGACAACGGCAGGTGGTCCGACAGGTGCGACCAAGGTTTGTGCCCCAGAATCCGAGGTCCATGGCTTTCGGCGTTGCGCAGGTAGACACGGTCCAGGCGCAACAGTGGCAGGCGCGCAGGATAGGTGCGGGCCAGATGCCCATGGTGGCGCTCGAAGGCCTCGTGCAGGTCACGCTGCAGGCCCAGGGTGCGGTTGCCGTGGGATTTCCAGTCGTTGAAATCGCCGGCGATGATCACCGGGGCCTCGGCGGGCAAGGACTCGAGCAGCTTGCGCAGCAGTTGCAGTTGTTTCTGGCGATGGCTTTCCAGTAACGACAGGTGCACGCAGATGGCATGCACCTGGTGCTGGCCGGGCACGTCGAGGATGCAGTGCAGCAGGCCACGTCGTTCGGGGCCGGTGATCGACACGTCGAGGTTGCGATGTTCGATGATCGGGTATTTGGACAGTAGCGCGTTGCCGTGGTGGCCGTCGGGGTAGACCGCGTTGCGGCCGTAGGCGAAGTCGCTCCACATGCTGTCGGCGAGGAACTCGTACTGAGAAGTCTGCGGCCAGCCGGGGTAGCGCGCGGCGTGGCGGTCGTGGCTGCCGAGCACTTCCTGGAGGAAGACGATGTCGGCCTGGGTGCTGCGCACCGCCTCGCGCAGTTCCGGCAGGATGAAGCGCCGGTTGAAGGCGGTGAAGCCCTTGTGGGTATTCACCGTCAGCACCTGCAGCCGCTTCACGGCCGGGGCCTGATTGACACTGGCGAAACCTTTACTGCCGGCTTCGGGGTTCACGGTTACTCCTCGGTCAACGGGTTTGCGCGGATCCTTGTAGGAGCGGCCTTGTGTCGCGATCGGGCCGCGCAGCGGCCCCGTTTGTCAGCACCAAGGCAATAATAGCTGGGGCCGCTGTGCGGCCCGATCGCGACACAAGGCCGCTCCTACACAAGGGACACATACCAGCGGGTTCAGGTTCACTCCTCATCACGCTGCAACACCATCAGCAGCAACGATCGCCCCTTCACCTCGAACGTGCTGTCGAACTGCAGATGCTGCCCCTTGCGCAGCTCTGGCCGGTCGGTATCGACCAGGCAGCTCCAGTAATCCCCTTCGGGCACCGTCGGCAACTCGAACGGAACGATGTCATGGTGGGCATTGACGATCAGCAACACGGTGGCCTCGGCGCCTGGCCGGGCAATGCCGCTGACCTGGGCACGGCCATCGATCAGCATGCCCAGGCAACGCCCGTGCGGGTCTTCCCATTGATCCACGCTCATCTCGTTGCCATCCGGTGCCAGCCAGGTCACGTCCTTGACGCCGATCGCCTCATTGTAGTCGCCCACCAGAAAGCGCGAGCGGCGCAGTACCGGGTAGGCCAGGCGCAGGCGGGTCAGGCGCTTGACGAAAGCCAGCAGCTCTTTGCCCTCCTGGTCCAGGTCCCAGTTCACCCAGCCGATCTCGCTGTCCTGGCAATAGGCATTGTTGTTGCCGTGCTGGGTGCGGCTGAACTCGTCACCAGCGACGATCATCGGCGTGCCCTGGGCCAGCAGCAGGGTTGCGAAATAGTTGCGCATCTGGCGCATGCGCAGGGCATTCACGGCCGGGTCGTCGGTTGGCCCCTCGACACCGCAGTTCCACGACAGGTTGTTATCGGTGCCGTCCTGGTTGTTCTCGTCGTTGTCTTCGTTGTGCTTGTGGTTGTACGACACCAGGTCGCGCAAGGTGAAACCGTCGTGGGCGGTGACGAAGTTGACCGAGGCATAGGGGCGCCGGCCACGGTTGTTGAACATGTCCCCCGAGGCGGTCATGCGCGAGGCAAAGTCGGCCAGTTGGCCTTCGTCGCCTTTCCAGAAGGCGCGCACGGTGTCGCGGAAGCGGTCGTTCCACTCTGCCCAGCCCGGGGCGAAGTTGCCCACCTGGTAGCCGCCCGGGCCGCAGTCCCAGGGCTCGGCAATCAGCTTCACCTGGCTCAGCATCGGGTCCTGGCGGCAGGCGACGAGGAAACCGTGGCGTTCGCTGTAGCCGTCGTGGTAGCGGCCAAGGATGGTCGCCAGGTCGAAGCGGAAGCCGTCCACGTGCATTTCGCCGGCCCAGTAGCGCAGCGAGTCGGTGACCAGCTGCAGCACGCAGGGGTGGCTCAGGTCCAGGGTGTTGCCGGTGCCGGAATCGTTGATGTAGTAACGCTTGTCATCCGGCATCAGGCGGTAGTAGGAGGCGTTGTCGATACCGCGCATCGACAGCGTCGGGCCGCGCTCGTTGCCTTCGGCGGTGTGGTTGTAGACCACGTCGAGGATCACCTCCAGCCCGGCGTCGTGCAGGTGCGCGACCATTTCCTTGAATTCGGCGATCTTGCCGCTGGCCAGGTAGCGCGGGTGGGGGGCGAAGAAGGCGATGCTGTTGTAGCCCCAGTAGTTGTTCAAGCCCTTGTCCAGCAGGTGCTGGTCGTTGACGAAGGCGTGAATCGGCAGCAGCTCGATGCTGGAAACGCCCAGCTCCTTGATGTGCTTGAGCAACTCGTCATTGGCCAGGCCGGCGAAGGTGCCGCGCAGTTCTTCCGGTACCGCCGGGTGGCGCATGCTGATGCCACGGGTGTGGGCCTCGTAGATGATCGTGCGCTCCCAGGGGATCAGCACGCGCTGGTCGCGGCCCCAGGTGAAGGCAGGGTCGATCACCTTGCACTTGGGCACGAACGGCGCGCTGTCGCGCTCGTCGAACGACAGGTCGCCGTCGGGGTGGCCGATGGTGTAGCCGAACAGTGCTTCGGACCACTGCAGGCTGCCGACCAGTTGCTTGGCATACGGGTCGATCAGCAGTTTGTTGGGGTTGAAGCGGTGGCCGTTCTCCGGCTCGTACGGCCCGTGCACGCGGTAGCCGTAGACCAGCCCTGGGTGCGCGTCGGGCAGGTAGCCGTGGTAGATCTCGTCGGTGTATTCGGGTAGCTCGATGCGTTCGATTTCGTGCTCGCCGGTGGAGTCGAACAGGCACAGCTCGACCTTGGTGGCGTTGGCCGAGAACAGGGCAAAGTTGACCCCAAGGCCATCCCAGGTGGCGCCGAGGGGGAAGGGCAGGCCCTCGCGGATACGCGACGGGGCGACAGAGCGGGTTTTCTTCGGGGTGCGGGGGCTCATGGCGGTCCTCTGTGGCCGTGGTGGTGGAGGGAGCTGCGTAGGCCTGTACCGGCCTCTTCGCGGGCTTGCCCGCTCCCACAGGTACGGGGCCAGACTCAGGCCTGGGTGGGAGCGGGCAAGCCCGCGAAGAGGCCGGTACAGGCTCAACCGGCAGCCGGCTTTTTCACCGCCCGGGGTTTCTTCACAGCCACGGCCTTCTCAACCGGTTCAGCGGCTACCTTAGGCTTGGCCGGCGCCCGCTTGCGCGGCGCCGCCTTGGGTGCCAGCGCCTCGGCTTCGGCCAGCTTGCGCGCCATGTCCCAATGGCGTTCTTCCTGGCCAGCGGGCTTACCCTCAGATTCCCAGATCTGGTAGGCAAATTCGCGGATACGCTTTTCATCAACACTCATCATGACGCTCCTGATGCTCAAGATTGTTGTATCAGCAGGTTGACCGGAAACTCCGCCAGCACGGCGCTCAACATCAGCTCCTTGGAAGAGCTGACCGCAGCACTGGGGAAAAGTCCCGTCGAGTTGGCAGGCGACAAGGCAAACGGCAGGCTTACCCGGGTGTCGTCCCAGTTCTGTGCCGGGATCAGGGGTGTCGGTGCACCTGCCAGCAGGGTACTGGCCAGGCGTGGCGCGATGATGACGGCCCGTTCGCCTTCGCCAAGGCGGGCGAACGCCACCACCTTGTCGGCATGCCGGCCATGCACGGTCAGCGGCAGGTAGGCGCCACGACGGAACAGCTCGGCATGGGCCTGGCGGCAGTCCAGCACCCGGGCGATCAGCGCCTGCTTGAGGCGGCCGTCGCGCCAGTGTTCCAGCAGCTCGGCTACCGGCGTTGCATCGTCCAGGGTGCGACGCCGGCAAGCGTAGTCCACGGCGCGGCGGTTATCCGGGTCGACCAGGCTGAAATCCCAGTATTCGTTGCCCTGGTACAGGTCCGGCACGCCCGGCGTGGTCATGCGCAGCAGGGCCTGGACCAGGCCGTTGAGGGCACCGGGGCAGGCCAGCAGATGGGCGGCATCGGCCAGCGATTTGCGCAGCTGCTGGTTCTCGCCGTCCAGCAGCAGGCCGTCGATGTAGCCGGCACAGGCGTTTTCATATGCTTCGTTCGGCGCGCTCCAGCTGCTGCGCAGCTTTGCCTCGCGCAGGGCCTTCTGCTGCCACTGGCGGATGCGTTCGGCGTACTGTTGCAGGGCGTTGTCATCGTGCAGGTCGAGGTCCAGCGGCCAACTGCCAAGCAAGGTCTGCAACAGCATCAGCTCGTCGCCGGGGCTGGGCGCCGGGCCGTCATCCAGTTGCGTGCGCAACGGCGTGGCCAGCTCGCGCCAGTGTTCCATGCGGCTGGCCAGCCACGGGCCGCGCTCGCTGAGCACGGCCAGGCGCGCACGGGTGTCTTCGCCGCGCTTGTGGTCATGGGTGGCGCTGGCCAGCAGGTTGTCGGGGAAGTCACGCAGGCGCCGCTGGGCCTCGTTGTGGAAGTGCTCGAGCGGGGCGCTGAAACGCTCGGCATCGAAGCCCACATCGTTGCGCGACAGCAGCCGCGCGCTGCGGTAGAACGCGGTGTCTTCCACGGCCTTGGCGGCACTGGGCGCGGTCAGTTGCTGAAAGCGCACGCAGGCGTGGCGCAGCTGCTTGCGTGCCCGGCCTGCTGGCAGGCTGCGCCAGGCTTGCCCGCCCAACCATTGTTGCAGGTGCTCAAGAAGCGGCCAGTCGGCTTCGCCCAGGTCCTGCCGGGCATTGGCCAGGGCCTGCTGGAAAAACCCTTCGTCTTCTGCCGGGCGCCCGCAGGCACTGAAGTAGGTGCGGTACACCGGGTAATGCGCCACCAGTGCCTGCAAGGCACGGCGGATCGCGCCCAGGGTCAGGTCGCGGGTCATCAGGTCGTTGCGCGCCACCTGCAACAGCGCCTGGGCCACCGACTCGCAGTCGCCGGCCAGGCTGGCATTGAGAACCAGGTGGCGGGCCTGACGCACTTCTTCGGGGAAGTCGGGGCGTTCGCTCACACTGGCCCACAGCTCGGTCAGGGCTGCTTCGCCCGCCGGGTCGTGCTGCAGCAGCGAAACCTGGTTCATGAATTCATAGCCGGTAGTGCCGTCGGTAAGCCAGTCGCGGTGCAGGTGCTCGTTGGCGCCGAGGATCTTCTCCACGTAGATCGGGAAATGCTCCAGGGCAGCGTTCAACGGCCGCCGTGCCAGCAGGCCATCGACCCGCCGGCGCAGCTTGCGGCAGTAACCGCGCGGGTCGGCCAGGCCGTCGATATGGTCGATGCGCAGGCCGTCCACCAGGCCGCGCTCGATCAGTTCGAACAGCTTGGCGTGGGTGGCCTCGAACACCACCGCGCGTTCCACCCGCAGGCCGCCCAGCTCGTTGATGTCGAAGAAGCGCCGCCAGTTGATGTCGTCGGCGGCGGTACGCCAGCTGGCCAGGCGGTAGGTCTGGCGCTCCAGCAGCAGGTGCAGGCGCTTGAAGCCATTCTCGCTACGGCTGTCGAAAGCCACCAGGGCCGATTCGAGGTCGGCGCCTTCACCTGCCAGGCGCGCCAGTTCGGCTTGCAGGGGCAGGGCGTCGGCCAGCGGCGTGGCCGATGCGTTCAACGCGGTGAAGCGTTCGGCCAAGGCCTTGAGCGCCGGCTCCGGGCTGAGGGCGAGAATCCAGCCATAGTCGACCGGGCAGATCGGGAAGCGGTGTTGGTAGTGGGCGACCTGCAGCAGCCCATGGTGCTTGTCGAACTCAAGCGGTATCTCGCCATTTTTCAGCGCCACGCCATAGTCGCTGGCGAGGAACGGCAACAGCAGCTGACCGGCCAGCAGCGGGTCGCTGGAGTGCCACTGGATGTCGAAGAATTCTGCATAGGGGCTGCGCCGGCCCCAGGCCAGCAGGCTCTGCCACCAGGGGTTGTCGGCACCGCCCACGGCCATGTGGTTGGACACCGTGTCGAGGATCAGCCCCATGCCGTGCTGGCGCAGGGCGGCAACCAGCCGTTCCAGCGCCGCTTCGCCGCCCAGCTCGGGGTTGACGCAGGTCGGGTCGACCACGTCGTAGCCGTGGCGCGAACCGGCGCGGGCCTTGAGGATGGGCGAGGCATACAGGTGGCTGATACCCAACTGGGCGAAGTACGGCACCAGCGGCACGGCGTGATCGAGGGTGAAGTCACTGTGAAACTGCAGGCGCAGGGTCGCGGTCAGCGCTTTCATCGGTCACGCTCCCAGGCTTGTTCGCGGGCCTGGGCCAGCAGTTCCAGGCGCCGCGCGGCGTCTTCGTCGTCGAGCAGTTCACGTACCGGCCGGGCGAAGCGTCGGCGCCAGTTGGGGTGGCCGGAGGTGGTGCCCGGCAGGTTGGGTTGCTCGTCGCAACCCAGCAGGTCTTCCAGCGGTACCAGCACCAGCGGTGCGCGGGTGTGGCCAACGTAGCGAATGGCGGCGTCGATCAGCGCGTCGTTGTTCGGCAGCGTGCCGTAGTTGGCCTCTAGGGTGCGGCGCAGGCCATCGTGCTCCTTCTGCCGCTCGTGGCGCCAGTGCAGTTCGGTGGCCGCATCGATCAGTTGCAGGCGGTGGCTCCAGTCGATGTCGCGGTTTTCCAGCCAGCCGGCCAGCGGCGCCAGGTCGTGGGTGCCGGTGGTGGCCAGGGCGTTGTCCGGCCAGTCGAGAATCGGCTTGAAATGGCCGGGCTGGGTCTGCTCGAAGGGCAGCACACGCATGCCCAGCACGGCCTTGGCCGCCAGTTGCTCGCGCAGGCCGTCCGGCACGGTGCCCAGGTCTTCGCCGAGGATGATTGCCTGGTGGCGCACCGACTCCAGCGCCAGCAGGCGCAGCAGGTCGTCCAGCGGGTAGTTGAGGTAGGCGCCTTCGCTGGGCTTGGCCCCCTGCGGGATCAGCCACAGCCGGCGCAGGCCCATGACATGGTCGATGCGCAGGCCGCCGGCGTGGGCGAGGTTGGCCCGCAGCATTTCGATGAAAGCGCGGTAGCCGTTGCGCTTGAGGCCTTCGGGCGAGAAGGCGCAGATGCCCCAGTCCTGGCCGGCACGGTTGAGGATGTCGGGCGGTGCACCCACCTTCAGGCCTGCCAGCAGCTCGTCCTGGCGGCTCCAGGCCTGGCTGCCGGCACCGTCGGCGCCCACCGCCAGGTCAGCGATCAGCCCGACCGCCATGCCGTTGCCGCGCGCTGCTTCCTGGGCGCGTTGCAGGCCCCGTTCGGTCAGCCATTGGCAAAAGGCATGGAACTCGACCTTGGCCGGGTAGGCATTGGCGAAGGCCTCCACTTCCGGGTGGTACGGGTCGTGCCAGGCCTTGGGCCAGTGGCGCCAGTCGGCGCCCAGGCCATGCTCCACGGCCTGGGCCTGCAGCACCTCGAAGCGGCAATGGTGCTCCAGGGCCTGGCCACCGGCTTCGCGGAAGCTGTCGAAATCCTTGCGCAGCGGGTGGTCGCCCTGGCTGAAGCCCTGGTACAGGGCTTCGAGCAGGCGCAGGCGGGCGCTGGCGGCACGCGGCCAGTCAACCAGCGGGCCTTGCTCCAGGTCTTCCAGCTGTTGCTCCAGGCCGCAGGCTTCGATGGCCACGCGCACCTCCCGCTCGCCCAGCAGCGCGGCAGGGCTGGCGTAAAGGGTGTTGAGCAACAGGCGGCTGGAGGGCGAGTAGGGGCTGTAGTGCGTCTGGTCGATGGCCGACAGGGCGTGGATCGGGCTGATGGCCAAGGCATCGGCACCGCGCTCGGCGGCCGCGCGGGCCAGTTGTTCCAGGGCCAGGCAGTCGCCGTAGCCGCCATCGCCGGGGCGGCGCAAGCTGTACAGCTGCACCGCCAGGCCCCAGCAGCGCGGTGGCGGCTGCTGCACGCGGTCTTCAAGGCTGTGGCAGCGTGGCGGGGCCACGGCCACGGTGAAGCGGCGGCTGTCGATTTCCACCTGGTGGTAGCCGATGGGCAGCGCACCGGGCAGGCGGGCCTGGTCGTCAAGGCTGAGGGTGAGGGCGCTGTGGTCCTCCAGGGTGCAATGCGCGACGCTGGCGGCGCTGAAGTAGCGCGCCAGTGCCAGCGGCTGGCCGAGGTCGGCGGTCAGCAGCGGCGGCAGGTGCTCGCTGTCTTCGGCAGCGTCCACGGCGCGCAGGCTGGCGGCAATGGCGGCGTCATCGCTGGCCGGGTGGCCAAGGCCTTCAAGGATGTTGCGCAGTACCTCGTCGCTGACACGCTGGGGCCGGGCATTGGCGTCGATCCAGTCGCGGCTCAGCCCGACGCGGGTCGCCAGGCGGTGCAGGGCGGTTTCGCTCATGGGCGCTCCAGGGCAGGGGGAAGCAGGCTGACCACGCAGCTGTAGGCGGCCAGGTGGGTATCGGGGTGCCGGGTGTCGCTGCTGTCGAACAGGCGGTTGGCCGGCGCGGGCAACTCGACCTCCTGCGGGGTGGCGGCCAGGTTCAGGTCGATGCGCAGGGTGGTGCCGTTGCCCAGGCACCAGCGTGCGGTCAGGGCCTTGTCGCCGTGTACTTCGGCGCCCAGCGCGCGGCTGCCGGGCAGGTGCGGGATCACATGGCGGCGGCGCAGTTCGAGCAGGTGCTGGTACAGGCCGTGCCAGCCGGCGATCACTTCCTTGCCTTGCGGGCGGGAGGCCTCGAAGGTCTGTTCGGCGTTGGGGTCGGGGATGCGTTGGCGCTGCTCGGGGTCGGCGAAGGCGGTGAAATGGGCGAACTCGCCGCGCCGGCCTTCGCGCACGGCGTCGGCCAGTTGGTCATGGAAGTCGGTGAAGAACAGGAACGGCCGGCAGCTGCCATCGTCATCGCCCATGAACAGCAGAGGGATCATCGGTGCCAGCAGCAACAGCCCGGTGGCCGCCCGCAGCGCCTGCGGTGGGCACAGGCGGGTCAGGCGCTCGCCCAGGGCACGGTTGCCGACCTGGTCATGGTTCTGCAGAAACAGCACGAAGGCGCTGGGTGGCAAGTGCGCGCTGGGCTCGCCGCGGGGCGTGCCATGGCGGTTGGCCTGGCCCTGGAACACGAAACCTTCGGCAAGGCAGCGGGCCAGCTGGTCGATGGGGCGCTGCTGGTAGTCGGCGTAGTAGCCTTCGGTTTCGCCGGTGAGCAGCACATGCAGGGCATTGTGGCCGTCGTCGTTCCACTGGGCGTCGAAGCCTTGCTCCAGCAGGAAGGCCTGGTTGTGCTCGTTCTCCAGTACCAGCCATACGTGGCGGCCGGGTTCCACCGCCGCACGTACCCTTTGCGCCAGCTCGACCAGGAAGTCGGGCTGGTCGATGGCGTGCACGGCATCCAGGCGCAGGCCGTCACAGCGGTAGTCGCACAACCACATCAGGGCGTTCTGGATGAAGTACTCGCGCACCTGCGGGCGACGGAAGTCGATGGCTGCGCCCCAGGGGGTCTGCCGGTCTTCGCGGAAGAACGGGCTGGCGTACTGGTGCAGGTAATTGCCGTCGGGGCCGAAGTGGTTGTACACCACATCGACCAGCACCATCAGCCCGTGGCCATGTGCCTGGTCGACCAGCGTACACAGCTGCTCGGGGCTGCCATAGGTGTTTTGCGGCGCATAGGGCAGCACGCCGTCGTAACCCCAGTTGCGCTCGCCAGGGAACTGCCCCAGCGGCATCAGCTCGACGGCGCTGATGCCCAGCTCGGCCAGGCGCGGCAGTTGCCGGGCGACCCCGGTGTAACCGTCGAGCAGGCCGACATGCAGCTCCTGGATGACCGCTTCGTGCCAGGGCCGGCCTTGCCAGGGGTGTTGCCAGGCATAGCTGGCCACATCCACCACCTGGCTCGGCCCCTGCACGCCATCGGGCTGGTAGCGCGAGGCCGGGTCGGCCACCTGCAGTGCACCATCGATACGGTAGTGGTAACGGTCACCGGCCTGGCACGGGGCCACGCCGGTGAACCAGCCATCATCGTCGGGCAACAGCTCGATGGCCGGCTGCTGCTCCAGTTCCACGCTCACGCTGCGCGCATCCGGGGCCCAGAGGGCGAAGCGCGCCGACGTGGCGTCCAGCAGGTGTGCGCCATGTCTGTGCATCTTCGATTCCCCGTTCAGTAGTGGCTGTGCTGTGCCTGCTTGACCAGGTCTTCGTACAAGCGTGCGTAGGGTTCCACGGCCTGGCACCAGTTGAACGGTTGGGTCATCGACAGGCAGCGCATGGCGTTCAGCAGGTCCTTCTTGCCATATACATAGAAGGCGCGGCTGAGTGCCTGGCGATAGCTCTCGACGGTGGACTCGTTGAACAGGAAGCCGGTGACGCCGCACTCGATGGTGTCGGCCAGGCCGCCAGTGTTGCGCGCCACCGGCAGCGAGCCGAAACGCTGCGCGTACATCTGGCTGAGGCCGCATGGCTCGTAGCGTGACGGCATCAGCAGGAAGTCGCTGCCGGCGAACATGCGCCGGGCATCGGTCTCGTTGAAACCGATGCGCACGCCGATACGGCCCGGGTGGCGTAGCGCCAGTTCGCGCATGGCCTGCTCTTCTTCCGGCTCGCCACGGCCGATGATCGCGATCTGCCCGCCTTGCTCGACGATGTAGTCGGCCACACCCAGGGTCAGGTCCAGGCCCTTCTGGTAGACCAGGCGCGAAACCACGGCGAACAGCGGGCCTTCGGAGGGCTGCAGTTTGAACAGCTCGCGCACTTCCTGGGCATTGCGCGCCTTGCCTTCCCAGTCGTTGATGCTGAAGTTGTGCTGCAGGTGCTTGTCGGTGGCCGAGTCCCAGCTTTCGTCGATGCCATTGGGAATGCCGCCGAGCAGGCCTTGCTGGGCCTTGCTGGCGAGGAAGCCGTCCAGGCCGCAGCCGAATTCCGGGGTGGTGATTTCCCGGGCATAGGTGGCGCTGACCGTGGTGATGTGGCTGGCGTAGGCCAGGCCGGCCTTGAGGAACGACAGCTTGCCGTAGAACTCCATGCCTTCTTGCTGCATGGCGTGCTCGGGGATCGCCAGTTCCGGGCTGCAACCGCGGCTGTACACGCCCTGGTAGGCCAGGTTGTGGATTGTGAACAGGGTTGGCGTACTCAGCCCGCGCCAGTGCATGTAGGCCGGAGCCAGGCCGGCGGGCCAGTCGTGGGCGTGCACCACTTCGGGCTTCCAGTGGATCCTGCCTTCGCCGGCGGCGATTTCGGCGGCGGCCAGGCCCAGGCGGGCGAAGCGGATGTGGTTGTCGGGCCAGTCGCGGCCGTTGTTGGCGCCATAGGGGGTGCCGTCTCGCTGGTACAGTTCGGGGCAGATCAGCACATAGATGACCAGGCCGTCGGCCATGTCCATGCGCCCGATCTTGCACGGCGGCAGGGCGGCGTGGCCACCCAGTTCACCGACGATGTGGATGGGGTTGTCGCTTTCCATCACCTGGCGGTAGCCGGGGATCAGCACCCGCACATCGTGCAGGTGCGCCAGGGCACGGGGCAGGGCTGCAGACACGTCACCCAGGCCACCGGTTTTCACCAGGTCGGCGATTTCCGAGGTCACGAACAAAATCTTGCGCTTGTTGCGGTTGTGCTGGCGCTGGGCGCCGGGTGCCTTGCCTGTCGTGGCGAAGTCCGGGGTGAGCGGTTCGCGGTTGTCCGGGTTGAATGAATCTACGTGAGGCTCGACAGCGGCACTGATCATACTTCTCTCCGTCCCTATGCTTGGCCGGGTGCTGGCACCCGTGGCGATGTTTCGTGTTGGTTCTCTCTGATTCTGGATTCTGCGTAGTGCGTTCCATGCCCCAGGGTCGTGCGCGCAGGCACGGCGCGATCGGCATTCCGGCCGAAGGCGATTGCGCTGGTTGGGGTGTGTGGGCCGATGCTGGGAAGTCCCTTTGCGTTTGGCCTACTTAGTTCCTGACCTGCCCGCGTTCCGGAAAGTTCGACTTTTTTTTGTCACTCTTCCGTTGAGCAAATGGCGGGCCGAAACCCGAGTGTAGGAGAGAAAGAGATAAAAAGGTGACCCGCTGGTCACTATTGTCATGCCGCGGAATAGACGCAAACGTTGGCGTTTGTGACCGGAGGTGAAAAGGGGCGGACGGGGGATGGGGATGGTGCGCCAAATTGTGGCTTTCAAGTGCTGATGCACCAGAGTTGGGCGCAAGGCAGATATTGGACTCTTTCGCAATCTTCGTGGGAGCGGGTGTGCCCGCGAAGAGGTCGGGCCTGGAAAAGAGGATTCAGAGAGAGACAAGCAGGGTGGGAGCCATTCAGCCCCCACAAGAAGAAGGTAGAATCAGAGGCTGACAGCTTTGTCTTCAGCGCGCTGTTGTGCCAGCAGCAGGTTCAGTTGAGCGACCTGCTGGCGCAGCTGGTCACGTTCGTCCTTCAGTTTACGCAGCTCATCACGGCGCACGGAGACATAGAGGGTCTGGGTTGGGGTTGCAGGCATCAAGGTACCCATGAGCACACCTCGCGGTTTTGGCTGGTGACAAGTTAAAGCGTAGACGCTTCACGCGGGCGCATTCTGAATTCTTTTGCAAGTCTTGGGAACTTTTTTGTTTATCGTGGTCTCGCCGTTCGTCGCTGAACCCTCGATCGGTTCGCTGGACTAATCTGAAAAGCTGGATTGTGTTGTCATTTATTTCGAAAGGGGAGCATCGGCTCATGCAACTGGGAATCATCGGGCTGGGCCGCATGGGCGGCAATATCGCAAGGCGCCTGATGCGCGCCGGCCACCGCACCGTGGTACACGATCGCAACCGTGAGGCCATCGTTGGCCTGGAGGGCGAGGGTGCCCAGGGTGCGCACGACCTCGGCGCACTGGTGCAGAAGCTGAAAGCACCGCGCGCGGTGTGGGTCATGCTGCCCGCCGGCGAGCCCACCGAGCAGACCATCGCCCAGCTGGCCGAGCTGCTGGAGCCGGGCGATGCGATCATCGACGGCGGCAACACCTTCTACAAGGACGACATGCGCCGCGCCGCCGAGCTGGCCAAGCGCGGGCTGCATTACCTGGACGTCGGCACCTCGGGCGGTGTGTGGGGCCTGGACCGTGGCTACTGCATGATGATCGGTGGCGAAAAGGACGTGTTCGAGCGCCTGGAGCCTCTGTTCAAGGCGCTGGCCCCGGGCGTGGGTGACATCCCGCGTACCCATGGCCGCAGCGGCGAGCACCAGCGTGCCGAACACGGCTACATCCACGCCGGCCCACCCGGTGCCGGGCACTACGTGAAAATGGTGCACAACGGCATTGAATACGGCCTGATGCAGGCCTATGCCGAAGGTTTCGACCTGCTGCGCAGCAAGGGCGGCAACGAACTGCCGGAAGACCAGCGTTTCGACCTGAACGTGGCCGAAATCGCCGAAGTGTGGCGGCGTGGCAGCGTGGTCACCTCGTGGCTGCTCGACCTCACCGCCGATGCGCTGGTGGCTGACCCGCAGCTGTCGCAGTTCAGTGGCTCGGTGTCCGACAGTGGTGAAGGCCGCTGGACCATCGACGCCGCCGTCGAGCAGGCGGTGCCGGTACCGGTGCTGTCCAGCGCGCTGTTCGCCCGCTTCCGCTCGCGCCAGCAGCAAGGCACCTATGGTGACAAGATTCTCTCGGCCATGCGCCTGGGCTTCGGTGGCCACGTCGAGAAAAAAGCCGAATGACCAAACAGAGCATTCCGGCCGCTCCGCCATGTACTCTGTTCCTGTTCGGCGCCAATGGCGACCTGGTCAAGCGCCTGCTGATGCCGGCGCTTTACAACCTCAGCCGTGACGGCCTGCTGGACCGCAACCTGCGCATCGTCGGTGTCGACCACAACCCGGCCACTGCCGAGGAATTCGCCGAGCGCCTGCATGCGTTCATGGTCGAGCGTGACAAAGGTGGCGAGGGCACGGCCAAGTGCCTGGATGAGAAGCTCTGGGCACGCCTGGCCAAACGCCTGGATTACCAGACCGGCGATTTCCTCGACCCGGCCACCTACCAGGCCCTCGCCAGGCGCATCGACACAACCCGCCACGGCAACGCCATCTTCTATCTGGCGACCTCGCCGCGCTTCTTCCCCGAAGTGGCGCAGCGGCTGGGGCAGGCCGGGCTGCTCGACGAATCGGCCGGCGGCTTTCGCCGGGTCGTGGTGGAAAAGCCCTTCGGCACCGACCTGGCCAGCGCCGAGGCGCTCAACGCCTGCCTGCTGAAGGTGATGGGCGAGCGGCAGATCTACCGCATCGACCATTACCTGGGCAAAGAGACGGTGCAGAACATCCTGGTCAGCCGGTTCTCCAACGGCTTGTTCGAATCGTTCTGGAACAACCACTACATCGACCATGTGCAAATCACCGCCGCGGAAACCGTCGGCGTCGAGACCCGTGGTGCGTTCTATGACAGCACCGGGGCGTTGCGCGACATGGTGCCCAACCACCTGTTCCAGTTGCTGGCGATGGTGGCCATGGAACCCCCGGCCGCGTTCGCCGCCGATGCCGTGCGCAGCGAAAAGGCCAAGGTGGTCGGCGCCATCCGCCCATGGTCGGTGAAGATGGCCCTGAAAAACTCCGTGCGTGGCCAGTACAGTGCCGGCAAGCAGGGGCGCAAGCAGTTGCCCGGCTACCGCCACGAGGCCAACGTCGCGGCGGATAGCCAGACCGAGACCTATGTGGCGCTGAAGGTGATGATCGACAACTGGCGCTGGGCTGGCGTGCCGTTCTACCTGCGCACTGGCAAGCGCATGAGCGTGCGTGATACCGAAATCGCCATCTGCTTCAAGCCGGCGCCTTATGCGCAGTTCCGCGAGTCGGAGCTGGAGCGGCCCAAGCCCAATTACCTGAAGATCCAGATCCAGCCCAACGAAGGCATGTGGTTCGACCTGCAGGCCAAACGCCCCGGGCCGGAGCTGGTGATGGAGAACGTCGAGCTGGGCTTTGCCTACAAGGACTTCTTCAAGATGACCCCGGCGACCGGCTACGAGACGCTGATCTACGACTGCCTGACCGGTGACCAGACCCTGTTCCAGCGGGCTGACAACATCGAGAACGGCTGGCGCGCGGTGCAGCCGTTCCTCGATGCCTGGGCCCAGGGCGGCGAGGTGCACGAGTACCCGGCCGGTGAAGACGGGCCCGAGGCCGGCAATGAATTGCTGGCGCGGGACAAGCGCGAGTGGCACCGCTTGGGGTGAGTTTTTTGTAGAGCCTGTGCCGGCCCTTTCGCGGGCACGCCCGCTCCCACAGGTATTGCACCGCCTTCACGGGCTGTGGTGCACCTGTGGGAGCGGGCATGCCCGCGAAGAGGCCGTCACAGGCAACCACACAAAGGAGCCCCAATGCCTGCCCACATCGAAGACTATGCCCTGCTGGGCAACTGCCGCAGCGCCGCCCTGGTCAGCCGCGATGGCTCGCTCGACTGGCTGTGCCTGCCACGCTTCGACGCCCCCGCGGTATTCGCCGCACTGCTGGGCAACGAGGAAAACGGCCGCTGGCGCCTGGCCCCCTGCGACCCGGTCGAACACAGCAGCCGCCAATACCTGGACGACACCCTCGTGCTGGAAACCACCTGGGTCACCGCCACCGGCCGCGCCCGTGTGCTCGACTTCATGCCGCTGGGCGAGGCCAACGCGCTGGTGCGCATCGTCGAGGGCCTCGCTGGCGAAACCAACTTCGAAATGGACCTGGTCATGCGCTTCGACTACGGCCGCAGCGTGCCCTGGGTGGAACGGCTCGACCCGCTGACCCTCAGCGCCGTCGCCGGCCCCGACCGGCTGATCCTGTGCAGCACCGTCCCCCCGCATGCCCGTGACCAGCACACCGTCGCGCGCTTTCGCGTTGGCGCGGGCGAACGTCAGGTGTTCAGCCTGCGCCACCAGCCCTCGCACCTGCCAGTGCAGCCCGGTTGTGATAGCGACGAAGCGCTGGCGCAGACCATCGACCAATGGCAGGCCTTCGCCGCCCGCTGCCCACAGGTGGGCCCATACTCCGCCCTGGTGCGCCGCTCGCTGCTGACCCTCAAGGCCATGACCTACGCGCCCACCGGCGGCATCGTAGCCGCCGTCACCACCTCACTGCCCGAGCGCATCGGCCACGAGCGCAACTGGGACTACCGCTTCTGTTGGCTGCGCGACGCGACCATGACCCTGCTGGCCTTCATGAACCTCGGCTACTTCGACGAAGCCCAGGCCTGGCGCGAGTGGCTGTTGCGCTCGGTGGCCGGCAACCCCGAGCAGATGCAGATCATGTACGGCCTGGCCGGTGAGCGCGACCTGCAGGAATACACCTTACCGTGGCTGGCCGGTTACGAACACTCGCAACCGGTGCGGGTGGGCAATGCAGCGTCAGCGCAGATGCAGCTGGACATCTACGGCGAACTTGCCGATGCCATGACCCAGGCAATCAAGGGCGGCTTGCCCCGCCACCCGCGCAGCGCCGCCATCGCCCGCTCGATCCTGCCTTACGTAGAGCGCATCTGGCGCCAGCCGGACGAGGGCATCTGGGAAGTGCGCGGCGGTCGGCAGCAGTTCGTGCACTCCAAGGTCATGGCCTGGGTGGCCTTCGACCGTGCCGCGGGGCTGGCCGACACCACCGAGGAAGGCCGCGAGCGCGGGCGGCATTACCGCCAGGTGGCTGACGAGATTCGTCGTGAAGTGTGCGCGCAGGGCCTGGACCCCAGCGGCCGCTTTTTCGTCCAGGCCTATGGCTCGACCGAGATGGATGCCAGTTTGTTGCACATCGCCCTGACCGGCTTCCTGCCGGCGGATGACCCACGCTTCTTGCGCACGCTCGAACAGGTCGAGCAGCGCCTGCTGAAAAACGGCCTGCTGCTGCGCTATGACAGTGACCGCTGCAGCGACGGCCTGACACCCGGGGAGGGCACCTTCCTGGTGTGTTCGTTCTGGCTGGCCGATGTGTATGTATTGCTGGGCCGCCAGGCACAAGCGCAGGCACTGTACGAACGCCTGACCAGCCTGTGCAACGACCTTGGCCTGCTGGCCGAACAGTACGACCCGGCGGGCCAGCGCATGCTCGGCAACTTCCCCCAGGCGTTCAGCCATATCGGCATCATCAACACCGCACTGAACCTGCACCGCGCACAGTGCCCGGTGCGTGATCGGGCGAGTTGTGGATAGAGTCGCATCCTTCGGTAATTAATGTGTGACGCATTGCGTCACACATGATACTTTGCTTCGTGTGATGCATGGGGTCACACTTGGCTCGTCTCCCAAATGGACACGGCGAGCTACCCATGATCATCAGTTTTCGACACAAGGGACTGCGAATTTTTCATGAAACGGGCAACACCCGAGGGATCCAGGTCTCTCACGCAAAGCGCTTGAAGCGGCAACTCCAGTTTCTTGATTGCGCCATGTCTGCGCAAGATTTGAGCGTTCCAGGCTGGCAGTTGCATCCGCTCAAAGGGGAGTTATCGGACTTCTGGTCAGTCAGTGTCTCTGGTAACTGGCGGCTGATCTTTCGCTTCGTGGGTTCGGATGTCGAACTGGTCGATTACCTTGATTACCACTGAATAGGAGAGCTGAGCATGCCTTTGCACAATCCGCCACATCCAGGCGAAACCTTGCGTGAAGATGTTCTGCCCGCGTTAGGTCTGACGGTGAAAGCCTTCGCATCGCATCTTGGGTTCTCTCGAGAAGCGCTTTCGCGGGTATTGCATGGTCGCGCGGCGATGTCTCCAGACTTGGCAATACGCCTGGAGATGGCTGGAATCAGCACCGCCCGGTTGTGGTTGGCCATTCAGGCTGATTACGATATCTGGCAGGCGCGTCACCGACAGCAACCTGTGATTACCCGGTTGTTTCAGGCCGCCTGATGTAAAAGTGTGAAACGACCGGGGTAGACTAGGGCAAACCCCTTCGGCACGGAGCACACATGGGCATTCGCGGTACTGATCGGCAGATCGACAACATCGAGTTCAATTTCATCTACCCAGACGGTTATGAGCTTGCGGTGTGGACGGCCCAAGCCTGATGGCCAACCACAAGATCGAAATCCGCCGGCGCAATATCGAGAAGATCCTGCAGGCGGCGGAAAAGGTGTTCGCCGAGAAGGGCTACGGCGCCACCTCGATGGGTGATATCGCCGAGCACGCCGAGTTGCCGCGTTCCAACCTGCATTATTACTTCAGCACCAAGGACGACCTGTTCCGCGCGGTGCTGCAGGACCTGCTGGATGTGTGGAAGCAGGACGCGCTGTGCTTCGAGAACTTCGACGACCCGCGCGTGGTGCTGACCAGTTACATCCGGGCGAAGATGGGCCACTCGCGCTCGCGACCGCTGGGCTCGAAGATCTGGGCCGAAGAGATGCTGCATGGGGCGCCGGTGCTGGGAGTGAACCTGGATGAAAGCCTGGTGCCCTGGGCCAAGCTGAAGGAAGCCAAGATCCGCCGCTGGGTGGAGGAGGGGCGCATCCTGCCGGTGGAACCGTCGGCGCTTTTGTACATGATCTGGGCCTCGACCCAGCACTATGCCGACTTTGGTTACCAGGTGACGTTGCTCAATGGCGGGGAGGCGTTGTCGGACATGGCCTTTGAAAATGCCGTGCAGACGGTGACCAGCGTGATCTTGCGGGGGATCGGGCTGGAGCCTTGAACCGAGAGCCAGGCTGACGCGGCTTTTGTAGGAGCGGCCTTGTGTCGCGATCGGGCCGCAAGGCGGCCCCCGGTTTTCTGCATCAAAGCGCAAATTGCCGGGGCCGCTTTGCGGCCCGATCGCGACACAAGGCCGCTCCTACACGAACCGCACCAGATGGGCCGGGCAGCAATCTGCCTCAACTGGCCTCGCGGTAGGGATTACGCGGGTCCTGCGTCCAGTTCAGGTACGGCTTGCCGGTATCCTGAGCCACCATCTCGATGCAGTTCTCCACCGGGCAGGTGATCTGGCACAGGTTGCAGCCCACGCATTCCTCCTCGATCACGCTGTAGGCATGCGTGCCATCTGCCTTCAGCGTACTGGCAATCGCCTGGTGCGAAGTATCCTCGCAGGCAATGTGGCAGCGCCCGCAGCCAATGCATGCTTGCTGGTCGATGTGCGCCACCGACTTGTAGTTCATGTCCAGGTACTTCCAGTCGGTGGTATGCCCCACCGCCTGGCCGCGGAACGCCTCGATGTTGCGGTGCCCGTGCTGGTCCATCCAGCGCGCCAGGCCGTCCTTCATGTCCTCGACGATGCGGAAGCCGTGCAGCATCGCTGCCGTGCACACTTGCACGGCGCCACTGCCCAGGGCCATGAACTCGGCTGCGTCACGCCAGCTGCCGATGCCGCCAATGCCGCAGATCGGCAAGCCGCGCGTTTGCGGGTCGCGGGCGATTTCCGCCACCATGTTCAGGGCAATCGGCTTTACCGCCGAACCGCAGTAGCCGCCATGGGTGCTCTGGTCGCCGACGATGGGGTGGGCGACCATGCGGTCGAGGTCGACGCTGGTGATCGAGTTGATGGTATTGATCAGCGACACTGCATCGGCCCCACCACGGTGCGCGGCGCGCGCCGACTGGCGGATGTCGGTGATGTTCGGCGTGAGTTTGACGATCACCGGCAGCGAGCAGTACGTCTTGCACCAGCGGGTGACCATTTCAACGTACTCCGGCACCTGGCCGACCGCAGCACCCATGCCGCGCTCCGGCATGCCGTGCGGGCAGCCGAAGTTCAGTTCGATGCCATCGGCCCCGGTGGCTTCCACCAGCGGCAGGATGAACTTCCACGAGTCTTCCACGCACGGCACCATCAGCGACACGATCAGCGCGCGGTCGGGCCAGTCCTTCTTCACCTGGGTGATTTCGCGCAGGTTGATGTCCAGCGAGCGGTCGGTGATCAGCTCGATGTTGTTGATGCCCTGCACCTGGCGGTTGGGGCCGTAATGCGCCGAGTAGCGCGACGACACGTTGACTGCCGCCGGGTCTTCGCCCAGGGTTTTCCACACTACGCCACCCCAGCCGGCCTCGAAGGCGCGGACCACGTTGTAGGCCTTGTCGGTTGGCGGTGCTGAGGCCAGCCAGAAGGGGTTGGGTGCCTTGATGCCGGCAAATTCGATGGACAGGTCGGCCATTTACGCAGCCTCCACGTTGAGCATGAGTTGGGCATGGATGGCTTCGGCGGCCAGCTTGCCGTGTTGCACCGCCTGGACGGTAAGGTCCTGGCCCAGGGCGGTGCAGTCGCCGCCGGCATATACGCCCGGCAGGCTGGTTTGCATCGTTTCGTCGACGCGGATGCGCTCGCCGTCGCGAGCCAGTTGTGCGGCCACCGGGTCGCCGAGGCTGGCTTCGTCGAAGCGTTGGCCGATGGCCTTGAAGATGGCGTCGGCGGCCAGCTCGAAGGTTTCGCCGGTGTCGCGCAGGCGGCCGTCTGCCAGCTCGGTGCGGGCAAAGCGCATGCCGCGCACCTTGCCGCTGTCGTCCAGCAGCACGGCATCGGGGCGGGCCCACGTGTGCAGGCGTACCTGGTTGGCCTTGGCGATGTCCTGCTCGTGGCCGGTGGCACCCATGTCGGCATGGCCACGGCGGTACACCAGGTTGACGTCACGGGCACCCAGGCGGCTCATCTGCACGGCCATGTCGATGGCGGTGTTGCCGGCGCCGATCACCAGGCAGCGGTCGGCCAGGGGCAGCTGGCTCAGGTCGTCGGCCTGGCGCAGTTCGCGGATGTATGCGGTGGCGGCGAGCAGGCCGGGGGCCTCTTCATCCGGCAGGCCGAGCTGGCGCACGGCATTCAGGCCCAGGCCGAGGAACACTGCGTCGTACTGATCGCGCAGTTCGCCCAGGCCGAGGTTGCTGCCCAGGCGCTGGCCATGGCGGATCTCGATGCCGCCTATGCCGAGCAGGAATTCCACTTCACGCTGGGCGTAGTCGTCCACCAGCTTGTAGCGGGCGATGCCGTACTCGTTGAGGCCACCGGCCTTGTCGCTGGCCTCGAACACCACCACATCATGCCCGTGCATGGCCAGGCGGTGGGCGCACGACAGCCCGGCGGGGCCAGCACCAATTACGGCGATGCGCTTGCCAGTGGCCGGCGAGCGCTGGAACGGGTGCTCGGTGAACTGGGCGTTGTCCAGGGCATAGCGCTGCAGCTGGCCGATCAGCACCGGTGCGCATTCCTGCGCGTTGTTGCGCACGCAGGCTTGCTGGCAAAGGATTTCGGTCGGGCAGACGCGTGCGCAACTGCCGCCGAGGATGTTGGCCGAGAGGATGCGCTCGGCGGCGCCTTGCAGGTTTTCGTCGCTGATGCGGTGGATGAACGACGGGATGTCGATGTCGCTGGGGCAAGCGTTGACGCAGGGGGCGTCATAGCAATACAGGCAGCGTGCGCTTTCGACGGCAGCCTGGCGGGCGGTGAGGGGTGGGGCCAGGTCGCTGAAGCGCTCGGCCAGCTGGTCGGCGCCGGCCTGGGGGCGCGGCAAGTGGTTCAGGGCGTCGATCACGGTTGTAGCCTCTCTATTTTTATGGATGCAGGCGACAAGCATTGCGGTGGTTTCTGGGGCCGCTGCGCGCCCCAATGGCTTCAGCGCTGGACGGGCGTCGGCCGCTGCACTTCGGCCCTGCGCCCCAGCACCTCGTACACCGACGGATACGCCGGCCGTTCCACATACCGGCCCGCGCCTTTTTCCGCACGCAGGTCGCCATCGGCCCAGAGCACCTTGCCCTGGCTGATGGTATGGCTGGGGATGCCGCGCACGGTACGGCCTTCGAAGATGTTGAAGTCCACCTTCTGGTGGTGGGTCCTGGCCGAGATGGTGCGCGTACCTTGCGGGTCCCACAGCACCAGGTCGGCGTCGGCGCCAACACGAATGGCACCTTTGCGCGGGAACAGGTTGAAGATTTTCGCGGTGTTGGTGGAGGTCAGCGCGACGAACTCATGCATCGACAGGCGCCCGCTGTTCACCCCGGCATCCCACAGCACCGCCATGCGGTCCTCGATGCCGGCAGTGCCGTTGGGGATACGGCTGAAGTCGTCGCGGCCCATGGCTTTCTGCTCGGCGCAGAAGCAGCAATGGTCGGTGGCGGTGGTGTGCAGGTTGCCCGACTGCAGCCCGCGCCACAGCGCCTCCTGATGTTCGCGCGGACGGAACGGTGGGCTCATCACGTAGCCTGCGGCGGTGGCCCAGTCCGGGTCACGGTAGACGCTGTCATCCAGCAGCAGATGGCCTGGCAGCACTTCGCCGTACACCGGCTGGCCCTTGCCCCTGGCATAGGCGATTTCGTCCAGCGCTTCGCGGCTGGAAACATGCACCAGGTACAGTGGCGTGCCCAGGGTCTCGGCAATGCGGATGGCGCGGCTGGCCGCCTCGCCCTCGACCTGGGAGGGGCGTGACAGTGGGTGGGCTTCCGGCCCGGTCAGGCCCTGGGCCAGCAGTTTTTTCTGCAGGTGGTACACCAGTTCGCCGTTCTCGGCATGCACGGTGGGCACCGCACCCAGTTGCAGGCAGCGCTCGAAGCTGGCCACCAGGGTGTCGTCGGCGGCCATGATCGCATTCTTGTAGGCCATGAAGTGCTTGAAGCTGTTCACCCCATGTTTGGCCACCAGTTCGCCCATTTCTTCGGCCACCTGCTCGCTCCACCAGGTGATGGCGACATGGAAGCCGTAATCGCTGGCGCTTTTCTGCGCCCAGCCGCGCCAGGTGTGGAAGGCCTCCAGCAACGACTGCTGCGGGTTGGGGATGACGAAGTCGATGATCGAGGTGGTGCCACCGGCCAGGCCCGCGGCGGTGCCGCTGAAGAAGTCTTCGCTGGCCACGGTGCCCATGAACGGCAGCTGCATGTGGGTATGCGGGTCGATGCCGCCGGGCATCAGGTACTGGCCGCTGCCGTCGAGGATCTCGCAGTCGGTGGGCGGTTCGAGGTTTTGCCCGATGGCGCGGATCAGGCCATCGGCACACAGGACATCGGCGGGGTAACTCTCTTCGTGAGTGACCACGGTGGCGCCACGGATCAACAGGGACATGCCGTTTTCCTCGCAGGCTGACCGGTCTGGGCCGGTTCTTGGAATTGTCTGGGTGCAGGGCGGGCAGGGCGGTTAATCCTGTCAGACCTGACAAGATTGGAGGCTAGATGCAGATACGGCATTCAGCAAGAAAATTTTCCCATTAATTTTGTGGTTTTTAACTCATTGAAATTAAGGAAATTATTTGATTTGCGGTGCTGACTACGGGGCTTTTTGAAACTTTGACTGACTTGACAAGATGGAAATCTGGTCGAGATTTTCAAGCACATAAAGCGTGTGTACTCCGGCCATCGCATCAACCCGATGGGCAAACAACTACAAGAACATCTGGAGAAGGCCCCCATGCAGCAGAGCAGATCGGAAGTGGTCGAGCAGGATGGCCTGTTCGAGCTGTCCGAGGGCAGCGATGTCCTCGACAGCCCGCGCTACAACCACGACATCGCCCCGACCAAGGTGCACCAGCGCACCTGGAACAAATGGCATATCACCGCCCTGTGGGTAGGCATGTCCATCTGCGTGCCCACCTACACCCTCGGCGGCGTGCTCACCGCCTACTTCGGCCTCAGCGTGGGCGAGGCCTTGCTGGCGATTTTGCTGGCCAACCTGATCGTGCTGATCCCGCTCACCCTCAACGCCTTCCCTGGCACCAAGTACGGCATTCCGTTCCCGGTGCTGCTGCGTTCGTCGTTCGGCATCCTCGGCTCCAACGTGCCATGCCTGATCCGGGCAGTGGTCGCCTGTGGCTGGTTCGGCATCCAGACCATGTTCGGCGGCCTGGCCATCCATCTGTTCCTCGGCTCGGTGTTCGACGGCTGGAAAGCTTTGGGCGGCACCGGCGAGGTGATCGGCTTCATGATCTTCTGGTGCCTGAACCTGTGGGTGGTGCTGCGCGGCGCCGAGTCGATCAAGTGGCTCGAAACGCTTTCGGCACCGCTGCTGGTGGCGGTCGGCGTCGGCCTGCTGTTCTGGGCCTTGCCGCACATGTCGATGACCGAACTGCTGGCCCAGCCGCCCAAGCGCCCGGAAGGGGCGAACATGCTCGGCTACTTCTGTGCCGGGCTTACCGCCATGGTCGGTTTCTGGGCCACGCTGTCGCTGAACATCCCCGACTTCAGCCGCTACGCCCGCAGCCAGAGGGACCAGATTCTCGGGCAGATCTTCGGCTTGCCGCTGACCATGTTCCTGTTCGCCGCGCTGGGCGTTGTGCTCACCGCTGCTTCGGCATCGCTGGTTGGCGAGACCGTGTCCGACCCGGTCAGCCTGATCGGCAAGATCCACAGCCCGTTCTGGGTGGCCCTGGCCATGGCGCTGATCGTGATCGCCACGCTGTCGACCAACACCGCGGCGAACATCGTGTCGCCGACCAACGACTTCCAGAACATCGCCCCACGCCTGATCGGGCGCAGCCGCGCGGTGTGGCTGACCGGCTTCATCGGCTTGGCGCTGATGGGCCATGAGCTGCTGAAGAAGCTGGGCTGGATCGTCTCCGACCTGAGCCTGGAGAGCGTGTACTCCAACTGGCTGCTGGGCTATTCCAGCCTGCTGGGGCCGATCGCCGGGATCATGGTGGTGGACTACTTCCTGATCCGCCGGCAGAAGCTGGACCTGGCCGGGCTTTACCGCGACGACGTGTACCCGGCGTGGAACTGGGCCGGTTTTGCCGCCTTTGCGTTGCCGGTCGCGCTGACCGTGATGGCCATTGGCAACAGCAGTTTCAGCTGGTTCTACGACTACGGCTGGTTCACCGGTTCGCTGCTGGGCGGGGCGCTGTATTACCTCTTCGCCGGCGTGGTCGCGCGCAGCCCGGCGCGGGTGGCCAAGCCCTTGCCGTGAGACCGCGCTGGCTTCTTCGCGGGTAAACCCGCTCCCACAGGTACAGCGCAGGTCCTGAGGCCAACGCTGTACCTGTGGGAGCGGGTTTACCCGCGAAGAGGCCGGCACAGACAACAAAAATGCCTGAGGAAAATCCCATGACCCCAGCCCAACAAGTACTGCAATCCACCCAGCACCACATCGACAGCACCCGCCTGTGGCAGTCCCTGATGGACCTGGCCCGCCTCGGTGCCACCGCCAAGGGCGGCGTGTGCCGCCTGGCCCTGACCGACCTCGACCGCCAGGCCCGCGACCTGTTCGTGCAGTGGTGCGAGGGCGCCGGTTGCACGGTCAGCATCGACGCCGTCGGCAACATCTTCGCCCGTCGCCCGGGGCGTAACCCCAAGCTGCCCCCGGTGATGACCGGCAGCCATATCGACACCCAGCCCACCGGTGGCAAGTTCGACGGCTGCTTCGGGGTGATGGCTGGGCTGGAGGTGCTCCGCACCCTCAACGACCTGGGCATCGAAACCGAAGCACCGCTGGAAGTGGTGGTGTGGACCAACGAGGAAGGTTCGCGCTTTGCGCCGTGCATGATGGGTTCCGGGGTGTTCGCCAGCAAGTTCACCCTGGAGGAAACCCTGGCCAAGCGCGACGCCCAGAGTGTCAGCGTTGGCGAGGCGTTGAACGCCATCGGCTACGCCGGCCCGCGCGCCGTATCAGGCCACCCGGTGGGGGCCTATTTCGAAGCGCATATCGAGCAGGGCCCGATCCTCGAAGATCAGCGCAAGACCATCGGCGTGGTGCTGGGCGCGCTGGGCCAGAAGTGGTTCGACCTGACCCTGCGCGGTGTCGAGGCCCATGCCGGCCCTACGCCCATGCACCTGCGCAAGGACGCCCTGGTCGGCGCGGCGGCGGTGGTGGAGGCAGTCAACCGCACTGCCCTCGGCCACCAGCCCCATGCCTGTGGCACGGTGGGTTGCCTGCAGGCCTACCCGGGCTCGCGCAACGTGATCCCGGGCGAAGTGCGCATGACCCTGGATTTCCGTCATCTGGAGGGTGAGCAGCTGAATGCCATGATTGCCGATGTGCGCGCAGTGATCGAGGCGACCTGTGCCCGGCATGGCCTGAGCCACGAACTGGTACCCACGGCCGATTTCCCGGCGTTGTACTTCGACAAGGCCTGTGTCGAAGCCGTGCGCCAATCGGCGCAGGCGCTGGGCCTGCCGCACATGGACATCGTCAGCGGCGCGGGGCACGACGCGATCTTCCTGGCCGAACTGGGGCCGGCGGGGATGATTTTCGTGCCGTGCGAGAACGGTATCAGCCATAACGAGATCGAGAACGCCACGCCCGAGGACCTGGCTGCGGGCTGCGCGGTGTTGCTGCGCGCGATGCTGGCAGCGTCGGAGGCGATTGCCAGTGGGCGGTTGGCGGCCTAGCGCCGTTACCGTCAGCAGGTTGCGCTGCCTACCTTGGCCTCATCGCCGGCAAGCCGGCTTGCGGCTGATACGGTCGAGGTGGGAGCGGCCTTGTGTCGCGAAAGGGCCGCACAGCGGCCCCGGCAATATCAGCGTTGATCTCAAGATACTGGGGCTGCTTTGCAGCCCTTTCGCGACACAAGGCCGCTCCCACAGAGGATCGCACCAGCCTGATCAGATCTGCCCGGGGCAGACGCAGGTCGAACGTGCCGCGTGCACAATTGTGGCCATGCCAAATCATCCGGCCGGTTCGAGACAGCCATCGCGCCCGATGTGATAGCGCTGCAGGTCCTGCGCCAGGGTCAGCTGCCCGCTGTAGTGGGCGAGGGCTTCGTCGCGCACGTTGTCGATGCTCGGGCTGCGCCGTGGGTCGTTCTGGTAGCGGGCGCTGAAGTGAGTCAGCACCAGGTTGCGCACGCCCGCAGCTTCGGCAAAGCGCGCCACTGCAGCCGCGGTGCTGTGGCCGAAGGTGACCCCCGTGCGCTCGACCACCGCCTGGGTGAACGTGGCCTCGTGTACCAGCACGTCCGCGCCCTTGGCGACGTCGGCCAACAGCTCGGGGTTGTCGTTGTCGCCGCACACGATCACCCGCCGTGGCGGGCGCGAAGGGCGCAAGTATTCATTGCCGTGCAGCAGCCGACCGCCATGCTGCACCGTCAAACCCTTGGCCAGCTCACCCCACAGCGGGCCGCGGGGGATGCCGTCGGCATCCAGGCGCGGTATGTCCAGGCGCGGTTCGGGGTTGAGCTCGGTGAACACGAAGCCGACGCTCGGCACCCGGTGCGAAAGCTGCACGCTGGTCACTTGCAGGGCGTCACTGCGCCATTCCACCAGCTCTTCCACGGCCAGCAGGCGCAGTTCGAACGGCAGGAAGGTATCGCTGGCCACCAGCCCCTGGCGCACCCAGTCGTGCAGGGCGGCGGGCAGGACAAGGTCCAGCGGCTGGGTGCGCCCGCTCATGCCAGCGCTGGCCAGCAGGCCCGGCAGGCCGAAGCAATGGTCGCCGTGCACGTGGGTGATGAAGATGGCTCGCAGGTCGCGGATCGACAGCGGCGTATGCAGCAGCCGGTGCTGGGTGCCTTCGCCGCAGTCGACCAGATACCAGTGGCTGCCACTGGCTTCGATCACTGCGATGGCGCTGACGTTGCGTGCCTTGGTCGGCACGCCGGCGGAGGTGCCCAGGAACAGCAAATCCATGGTCTGGCTCCTTGTTTCAGTCCAGCAGTGACGTCAGCACCAGCGGGCGGATGGGTGTCGGACGGATACGGGGGGCAGGTAGCGGCGTGGTACTCAACGGGCTCGTTCCTTCGAGGTGGTAAGGGCGCACACCTTAGCCGGATTGCCGCATGTCGTCGATGGCCCGCCAGGTGTTGCCTACTCGGCCTGCCGCCAGATCAGCTTGCTGGTGTCATAGCCTTGCTCCCGGGCGATCGTCAGCAGTTGTTCGCGCAGCTGGTCGGTGACCGCGGGCGTGCGCGAAAGCAGCCACAGGTATTCGCGGTTCGGGTGGCCGACCAAGGCTACGCGGTAGTCCTGGTCGTGGTACAGCACCCAGTACTCGCCCTTGGTCAGGCCGGGCGCGAGGCGGCTGAACCAGTTGTCGAAGCGCACCCAGAGCTTGTCGGTGCTGCCCGGTTGCTGGGCTTCGGCGATGCCCTTGGCCTGGCTCCACTGGCCGTCCTTTTCCTGGCAGCGGTTGGTCACGTCGAGGCGGCCGTCCTCTCGCAGGCCATAGTGCGCTTCGGACTGCACGCAGTTGCGCTGGAAGAACATCGGCAACCGCGCGAGTTCGTACCAGGTGCCCTGGTAACGTTGCAGGTCGACCTGCTGGGTGCGCGGCGGCGCCGGGTGATCGTTGCCGGCACAGCCGAACAGGGCCAGGGTCATGCAGCAAAACAGCAACGTGGTGCGTAGCGCCATGGTGAACCTCCTTGATACGGACGGGGCTTACCTGTGTTTCGATGCGAGCGAGAGGCAAAAGTTGTACGCAATCGTGCCTTTCAGAACGAACCTGTCTGCACTTGACCGGCACGCACGTAACGGGCGATGACCACGCCCTTGGGCGAAACCTGCGAGTGCTGCAGGGTGAAGGCCGCCGCTGCCGCATCGTCGCCGAACAGGCGCTTGCCGTGGCCGAGCAGCAACGGGTGGATCAGCAGATGCAGTTCATCGACCAGGCCCGCCGCCAGCAATTGCTGCACCAGATCGCTGCTGCCCTGGGTCAGCAGGTTGGCGCCGTCCTGTTGTTTCAGCGCGCGGACCGCTGCTGTGATGTCTGCGCCCAGAGCATGGCTGTTGTGCCAGTCGAGGGTTGCGGGGGTGTGGGTGGCCACGTGCTTGGGCACCCTGTTGAACAGGTTGGCGATGGAGAAGTCTTCCGAGCTGTCTTTTACCTTTGGCCAGTAGCCGGCGAAGATGTCGTAGGTGCGCCGGCCCAGCAGCAACTCGAAGGGCTGGCTGAACAGGGCCTGCATGGCCTGGCCGAAGACTTCCTCGGCGTAGGGCACGATCCAGCCGCCGTAGGTGAAGCCGCCGCTGGTGTCTTCCTGCGGGCCACCGGGGGCTTGCATGACACCGTCGAGGCTGATGAAGGCGGCTACGATGAGTTTGCGCATGGGGACTCTCCTGTTGGCAGCCGGGGTGGCTGGGGGCATGGGATAGTCGAATGGCAGGCAGCAGAATCGACAGGGCTGTTTGAGTGGTCTGCACTGGCCCTTTCGCGGGTAAACCCGCTCCCACATGATCACCACAGTTTCGAAGGCTGTGCAGTACCTGTGGGAGCGGGTTCACCCGCGAAGAGGCCGGTGCAGGCTACCTCAAAGCCAGTAGGTCACCGCCCACCACCCCAGCCCACCCATCACTACGGTATAGGGCAAGGCCATCCACACCATTCGCCCGTACGACAGCCGGATCAGCGGCGCAATCGCCGAAGTCAGCAGGAACAGGAACGCCGCCTGCCCATTCGGCGTCGCCACGCTCGGCAGGTTGGTGCCGGTGTTGATCGCCACCGCCAGCGTCTCGAAATGCTCGCGGCTCATGCTGCCATTGAGGAACGCCTGCTTCACCTCGGTGATGTAGATGGTGGCAACGAACACGTTGTCGCTGATCGCCGACAGCAGGCCGTTGGCCAGGTACAGCATGCCCGGTTGCTGTTCGGCCGGCAGCGCCAGCACCCAGGCAATCAACGGGCTGAACAGTTGCTGCTGATGAATCACCGCCACCACGGCGAAGAACACCACCAGCAATGCGGTGAACGGCATGGCGTCCTGGAAGGCACGGCCCAGGCGGTGTTCGTCGGTAATGCCGGTGAATGCCGTGATCAGCACGATCACCATCAGGCCGATCAGGCCGACCTCGGCGACGTGCAGCCCCAGGCAGACGATCAGGATCAGTGCGGCGAACCCTTGCACCCACAGCGCGATGCGCTGGGCAGTGGTGCGTGCTGCATCGTCCTCGGCGGCGTAGGCGGCCAGTACCTGACGCACCGGCTCGGGCATCAACGTGCCGTAGCCGAACAGGCGCAGCTTCTCCAGCAGCACGCAGGTCAGCAGGCCGGCGCCCAGCACCGGCAGCGACACCGGTGCCACCTTCAGGAAGAAATCGGCGAAATGCCAGCCCATCTCATGGCCGATCAGCAGGTTCTGCGGCTCGCCCACCAGCGTGCACACGCCGCCCAGGGCGGTACCCACCGCGCCATGCATCAGCAGGCTGCGCAGGAAGGCGCGGAACTGGTCGAGGTCTTCACGGTGCAACTGTGCGACCTGCTGGTCGCTGTCCAGCGCACTGTCTTCGCGCGGGTTTGCCCCGGAGGCGACGCGGTGGTACACCGCATAGAAACCCACCGCGGCGCTGATTATCACGGCGGTCACGGTCAGCGCATCGAGAAACGCCGAGAGGAATGCCGACAGCACGCAGAACAGCAACGCCAGGATTGCCTTCGAACGCACCCCCAGCAGGATGCGCGAAAACAGGAACAGCAGCAGTTCCTTCATGAAGTGGATGCCTGCGACCATGAACATCAGCAGCAGGATCACCGGGAAGTTGTGCTGCAGCTCTTCGTACAGGGCTTGCGGGGTGGTCATCTGCAACAGCAGGGCTTCGACCAGCAGCAGGCCGCCAGGCATCAGCGGGTAGCACTTCAGGGCCATGCCCAGGGTGAAGATGAATTCGAGCACCAGTGCCCAGCCGGCAGCGACCGGGCCGACGGTCACCAGCAGCAGCGGGTTGAGCACCAGGAACAGGCAGATGACTGCCTTGTACCAAAGCGGCGACTGGCCCAGAAAACTGTGGGCGAGGGCGCCGGTCAGGGAGCGCGACATGAATTTGTATCCTTATGATTCGGCGATGGCGCACGGTGCCGGATCAGCGCGTCTTAGGCAAGGCGTAAAGTCCCGTTTTTGGCACAAGTGCGGTCATCGGGCTGGGTTACCATCCGCTCCATGAACCCTTCACCCGCAGGAGTGCCGCCCGTGACCGAGTACAGCGCATTCAAGGTCGAACTGACCGACAGCGTCGCCCACGTTCAGATCAACCGCCCGGACAAGCGCAATGCGATGAACGCGGCCTTCTGGGAGGAGATCATCGACATCTTCCAGTGGGTCGACGACACCGACGCGGTGCGGGCGGTGGTGATCAGCGGTGCCGGCAAGCATTTTTCCGCTGGTATCGACCTGATGATGCTGGCTTCGCTGGCCGGGCAGATGGGCAAGGACGTGGGCCGTAACGCACGCTTCCTGCGCAGCACCATCCTGCGCCTGCAGGCGTCGTTCAATGCCGTGGACAAATGCCGCAAGCCGGTGCTGGCCGCGGTGCAGGGTTACTGCATTGGCGGCGCCATCGATCTGATCTCGGCCTGCGACATGCGCTACTGCAGCAGCGACGCGCAGTTCTCGATCAAGGAAATCGACATGGGCATGGCCGCCGATGTCGGCACACTGCAACGTTTGCCTCGTATCATCGGTGACGGCATGATGCGTGAGCTGGCTTTCACCGGGCGCAATGTCGAGGCCGAAGAGGCGCTGCGCATCGGCCTGGTCAACCGGGTCTATGATGATCAGGCCGCGCTGATGGACGGGGTCTTTGCCATCGCCGGCGAGATTGCCGCAAAATCGCCGATCGCCGTGGCCGGCACCAAGGAAATGCTCAGCTACATGCGTGACCATCGTATCGACGATGGCCTGGAGTACATCGCCACCTGGAACGCCGCGATGCTGCAGTCCGAAGACCTGCGCGTGGCAGTGGCGGCGCACATGAGCAAACAGAAACCGACGTTCGCCGACTGATCAGGCCGGGGGACGCGCAGTAAGGGAACCCCCGACATGTCAGCACGCTGGACTACCGCAGTACTCGACCCGCAGATCACCGGGGGGCTGGTCGTGGCCCGCAGCCCGGAAGGGTTCCTGGTGGACGACAACGGCGCGCTGTTCCCTCGCGACTGGCTCAAGCGCCAGGACCTCGATGTGCTGTGCGAGCACGGCATCGGCCACTTCGACGGCCAGCCGGTGTTCCTGCTGGAGCTGCGCAGCGCCACCGACGTGCCCGGCTGCGCCTGGCGCGGCCTGCGCGCGTTCATGCTCGAGGGTGACTTCGACACCTACAAAGTGCTGGGCTATGCCGCGCAGATCGGCACCTGGGCCCGCGAGCACCGTTTTTGCGGCAGCTGCGGCCAGGCAATGACGCAGATCCGCTGGGAACGGGCAATGTACTGCCAGCCTTGCGACCTGCGCAGCTATCCGCGCATTTCGCCAAGCATGATCGTGCTGGTGACCCGTGGCGACGAAATCCTGCTGGCGCGTTCGCCACGCTTCGTCACCGGGGTGTACAGCACCCTGGCAGGCTTTGCCGAGCCGGGCGAGTCGGCCGAGGACTGCCTGGTGCGCGAAGTGCGTGAAGAGGTGGCGGTGGAAGTAAGGAACATCCAGTACGTCGGCAGCCAGTGCTGGCCGTTCCCGCATTCGATGATGCTGGGCTTCCATGCCGAGTATGCCGGCGGCGATATCGTCATGCAGCCGGACGAGATCGAGGACGCCAAATGGTTCAGCGTCCACGACCTGCCGCCGCTGCCGGCTGGGCGGTCGATTGCCCGGTACTTGATCGATCTGTACGTTGCGCGCCGCCTAGGCTTGGCCGAACCAGTGCTGCCACGCTAGGCGCACGGTCAATGCCAGCACCACGGTGATGAACACTGGGCGGATGAACTTGCTGCCGCCACTGATCGCCGTGCGTGCGCCGAAGAAGGCGCCAACCATCACCGACAGGCCCATGCACAGGCCGACGATGTAGTCCACCTGCCCGGAAATGATGAACACCGTCAGCGCTGCGATGTTGCTGACGAAGTTCATGCTGCGCGCCACGCCGCTGGCACGGACCAGGTCGATGGGGTAGAGCAGCAGGGTGCTGACCGTCCAGAACGCCCCGGTGCCCGGGCCGGCCACGCCGTCATAGAAGCCCAGGGTGAAGCCTTGCGGCACTTGCCACTTTTTCCTGATCGGCGCATCGGCATCCAGCGGCGCCTTGGGCGTGCCGCCGAACAGCAGGTAGACGCCACAGGCGAAGACGATCACCGGCAACATCTTGTTCAGCCATTCGGCCGGCATGTAGTGGGCGATCACTGCACCGAGCAAAGCACCGACCAAGGTGGCGAACAATGCCGGGCGCCATTGCGCCGGGTGGAACAGCTTGCGCCTGTAGTAGGTGAAGCCGGCGGTGGCCGAGCCGAAGGTAGAGCTGAGCTTGTTGGTGCCCAGTACCAGGTGCGGCGGCATGCCTGCGGTGAGTAGCGCCGGGGTGGTGAGCAGGCCGCCACCGCCGGCGATGGCATCGATGAAGCCGGCGACGAAGGCGACCAGGGCCAGGATCAGCAGGGTGAGGGGTTCTACGGTGAGTTCGAAGGGCATGGGGTTTTGGCAGGCAGGGAGGCAGGGGGCGGCAAAGGGCCGCACTAGAAGGGTGACATGGTAATCCTGGGGGAGGTGTGTTGCCAGTGCCGGCCCTTTCGCGGGCATGCCCGCTCCCACAGGTTACCTGCACATTTCGATACCTGTGCAGTACCTGTGGGAGCGGGCGCGCCCGCGAAAGGGGCGGTACAGGCCATCACATCAGCTACGGATAAACGCCAGCAAATCCGCATTGATCACATCGGCATGGGTGGTCGGCATGCCATGCGGGTAGCCTTTGTAGGTCTTGAGTGTGCCGTTAGGCAGTAGCTTCGCCGACAGCACCCCGGAATTTTCATACGGTACGATCTGGTCATCGTCGCCGTGCATCACCAGCACCGGCTGGGTGATGCCCTTCAGGTCTTCGGTGAAGTCGGTCTGGGAAAACGCCACGATGCCATCGTAATGGGCCTTGGCACTGCCAATCATGCCTTGGCGCCACCAGTTGCCGATGATGCCTTCGCTGGCTTCTGCACCGGGGCGGTTGTAGCCGTAGAACGGCCCGGCCGGTACATCCCGGTAGAACTGCGCACGGTTGCTGGCGACCTGGGCCTGGAAGCCGTCGAACACCGATTTGGGCAGGCCACCGGGATTAGCGGGCGTCTGCACCATCAGTGGTGGTACGGCGGCGATCAGCACGGCCTTGGCCACCTTGTCTTCAGGGTGCCGGGCCATGTAGCGCACCACTTCACCGCCACCGGTCGAGTGGCCGACATGTACGGCGCCCTGGATGCCCAGGTGAGCGACGACCGCCGCCACATCGTCGGCGTAGTGGTCCATGTCGTGGCCGTCCCATACCTGGCTGGAACGGCCATGGCCGCGGCGGTCGTGGGCGACCACGCGGTAACCGTGGGCGAGGAAGAACAGCAACTGGGCATCCCAGTCGTCGGCGCTGAGAGGCCAGCCGTGATGGAAGTGGATAACCGGTGCATCGCGCGGGCCCCAGTCCTTGTAGAAGATCTGAACGCCGTCCTTTGTAGTTACATAGCTCATGGTCGGGTCTCCTGTGTGCAGGAAGCGAAGGGAGCTATTGAGAATAGGAGGTATTTTGCCTGGTACTGGAATTTGTGGGGCACTCCCGGCCCTGCTCGGTCCCTTGTAGGAGCGGCCTTGTGTCGCGAAAGGGCTGCAAGGCAGCCCCCGGCAATGTGTGCATCTGTGCTGAAACTCTGGGGCTGCTTTGCAGCCCTTTCGCGACACAAGGCCGCTCCTACAACGGGCTGTGTCAACCGATCAGACGCGGTCGCGCATCCGGTACCAGGCCTTGGCCGCAGCTTCCAGCGGTGCTGCCAGCAGGTCTCCGCCGGGGAAGCGGCCGTTGTCGATGCCTTGGTACAGCGTCAGCAGGTCGTCGTCGCCAAGAATGGCATCGCTGACCGCCCGCGCCGCCGCCAGTGTAGGCAGCACGCCATGGCCAGAGAAACCCTGCAGCCAGTAGCGCTGGCCCTCGCGACCGACATCCGGGGTGCGCTGGATGCTGCAGTCGATATGGCCGCCCCAGGCATAGTCGATGGCCACCCCGGCCAGCTGCGGGAACACCCGCTTCAGGTAGGGGCGGGTGGCGCTGGCGACATCTTTGGGAATACCGCCCAGGTAGGTGCAGCCGCCGCCGAACAGCAGGCGATGGTCCGGGGTGAGGCGGAAATAGTCGGGCACGAACTGGTTGTCGATCACGCAACTGTTGCGCGGCAGTAGCGACTGGGCGAAGTTGGCATCCAGCGGTGCGGTGGCTACCTGATAGGAGCCAACCGGCAACAGGCGGCGCGACAGGTTGCGGTCGAGGCGGTCGATGTAGGCGTTGCAGGCCAGCACCAGCACCTGGCAGCGTACTTCGCCGCGGTCGGTACGGGCCACATAGCCGTCGCCGGCTTTCTGGTAGTCGAGCACCCGGCTCTGTTCGTAGATCCGCCCGCCAGCCGCCTCGATGGTGCTGGCCAGGCCCTGGGCCAGCTTCAGCGGGTTGAGGTGGGCGCCATTGGCGTCGTATAGCGCGGCCTGGTAGCGCGGGCTGTCGATCCATTGCGGCAGCTCGTCGCGGCCGATCAGGCGCAGGGCGTCGTAGCCCCATTTGTGTTCGGCCTCGTGCAGGGCTTCTTCCAGCATATTTACCCGGCGCGGCAGCACGGCGGTCCACAGGCTGCCCAGCCGGTAGTCGATGTCGAAGCCATGGCGCTCGGGCAGTTCGCGCATTTCATCGGCGGCCCAGCACATGCTCGCCCACAGGCGTTGGGTGCGTTCGACGCCCAAGGCCTTTTCCAGCGGCGGCATGTCGCACGACCAGCCGAGCAGTGCCTGGCCGCCGTTGCGGCCGGACGCGGCCCAGGCCACGCGGCTGGCTTCCAGCAGCGTTACGCGCTTGCCAGCCTGGGTCAGGCGCAAGGCGGTGTGCAGGCCGCTGAAGCCGGCGCCAATGATCAGGACTTCGGTGTCGTGGCTGCCTTGCAGGGTAGGGTGCAGGGGAATGCTGGCGGGGTAGGTCTGGGCGTAGTAGCTGGCGACGTGCTGGGCGGATTGTTTGAACATGCAGGGGTCTCATGAAAATTATTGTGTTTATTTTCATGAAAATTTAGCAGGTAAATTTCATGTCGCCAATGCATTGGCCGGGTTTGTGGTTTACCTCGCGTTGTTGTGTTGCCTGTCCTGGCCCTTTCGCGGGTAAACCCGCTCCCACAGAGTCATCACCGGTCTCGAGGTCGGCGCTGTAAATGTGGGAGCGGGTTCACCCGCGAAGGGGCCTGACCTGAAAGTGCAAAATCTTCAGGTTGTCGCCTTTTTTCGAGGCTGTCTTGGCTTGCCTGCGGCCGCTTTGCCCTTCCCGCCACCCCGACGCTTCTTCTTCCACGGCGGCGCAGCCCCGGCTGCCGGCCCGCTGATGGTCATGCGCATGCCGCTGCACCGTTCGACCAGCTTGCCCATCCATGCCGACTGCCGGGCGACGAACTCCTCCAGCGTCATCTCGCCACTCTGCACCATGTCCAGCGCCTGCTCCCAGATAGCCGTGGTGCCTGGGTCGGCAATGGCGCGTGGCACGGCGTCGATCAGGCTGAAGGCCGCAGGGGTGGCGGACAGCGCCTTGCCGTTCTTCACCAGGTAGCCGCGGTCAAGCAGGCCCTGGATGATGCTGGCGCGGGTGGCTTCGGTGCCGATACCAGTGGTTTCCTTGAGCTTCTGCTTCAACCGCGGGTCGTCCACCAGCTTGGCCACGTTCTTCATTGCCTTGATCAGGTCGCCTTCGGTAAACGGCTTGGGCGGCTGGGTCCACAGGTCTTTCAGTTGCAGGCCCTGCACTGTGCAGTCCTGGCCTTCGCGCAGCGCCGGCAGCACCTGGGCCGGTGGTGCCTCGCGGCCCTTGGCCGGGGTCAGCGCCTCGGGCAGCGCACGGCGCCAGCCTGGTTCGACGATCTGCTTGCCTACGGCACGCAGGGCATGGCCGGCGCAGTCGAAGTCGGCCTGGGTACGGTCGTACTCGTGGTTGGGCAGGAACTGCGCCAGGTAGCGGGCGCGGATCAGGGTGTAAACCGCCTTGTGCTTGGCTGGCAGGCGCGACGGGTCGCTGGCGGCGGCGGTGGGGATGATGCCGTGGTGGGCGCTGACCTTGGCATCGTTCCACGCCCGTGAACGGCGTTGCGGCTCCAGGTAGGGCTGCAGCGGCGCCAGGCTGGCATCGGCCCGTTGCAGGGCGGCGAGGATGGCTGGCGCTTCGGCGTGCTGGCTTTGCGGCAGGTAGCCGCAGTCGCTGCGCGGGTAGGTGATCAGCTTGTGGGTTTCGTACAGGGCCTGGGCGATGTCGAGGGTTTCCTGGGCGCCGAGGCCGAACTTTGTCGAGCACAGCTCCTGCAGGGTGCCAAGGTCGAAGGGCAGGGGTGCCGCTTCACGCACGCGCTCGGTGGTCACCTTCACGGCCCGGGCTGTACCCGCATTGCCGATGTCGGCGGCAGCCTGCTGCGCCAGGGCCTGGTTCAGGCAGCGGCCCTGGTCGTCGCAGGCGTCCTCGGGCGCGCGCCACTGGGCGTTGAAGCCAAAGCCTGCGTGTTCGAGCTGCACGTCGATGGTCCAGAACGGTACCGGCACGAAGTCGGCGATGCTGCGGTCGCGGTCGACCACCAGGCGCAAGGTGGGCGTTTGCACCCGGCCCACCGGCAGCACGCCCTGATAGCCCGACTGGCGGCCCAGCAGGGTGAACAGCCGGCTCATGTTCATGCCGATCAGCCAGTCTGCGCGCGAACGGCCCAGCGCCGAGTGGTACAGGTTGAAGGTTTCGTGGCCCGGCAGCAGCCGCGCCAGGGCCTTGCGAATGGACGCGTCATCCAGTGCCGACAGCCACAGGCGCTGCACCGGGCCGCGGTAGCGGCAATGCTCGACCAGTTCGCGGGCGATCATTTCGCCTTCGCGGTCGGCGTCGGTGGCGATCACCAGTTCGCGCGCTTCGCCGAGCAGGCGCTTGACCGCCTTGAACTGGCTGGCGGTCTTGGGCTTGACCAGCATCTTCCACTTTTCCGGGATGATCGGCAGATCGGCCAGGTTCCAGCGCTTGTAGCGTTCGTCGTAGCTGTCGGGCGGGGCGGTTTCCAGCAGGTGGCCGATGCACCAGGTCACGCAGACGTCGGTGCCTTGCCAGCAGCCATCGCCCTTGCGGTTGGCGCCGAGCACTTTGGCGATGTCTTTTGCCTGGGAGGGTTTTTCGCAGAGGAACAGGCGCATGGCCGGGGACGCTTCATCGGGGGTGATGGGCGATAGGATGCGCAAGAGAGGGCGCGGAGGCAAGTTTTATCTGGATGGATGTACAGGTTTTTGTCAGGGGAGATGTATTTTGCTGTGCCGGCCTCTTCGCGGGCTTGCCCGCTCCCACAGGTACTGCACAGCATTCAATATCTGTGGGGTCCTTGTGGGAGCGGGCAAGCCCGCGAAGAGGCCGGTACAGGGATCAGGCGCGCGAGTCGCGCACCATGTCCACGTGCGGGATGCCGGCTTCGAGGAACTCTTCGCTGACTACGCGAAAGCCCAGCCGCTCGTAGAACGGCGTGGCGTGCACCTGGGCGCTGAGCATTTGCTGCTTCAGGTCGCGGTTCTGTGCTTCGACAATCACCGCGTTCATCAGCGCGTCACCCACCTTCAGCCCGCGCCAGTCCTTCAGTACCGAGACCCGGCCGATGGTGCCGTCAGGCAGCAGGCGCGCGGTGCCGATCGGGTAGTCGCCTTCCAGGGCCAGGAAGTGCGCGGCGGTCGGGTCATCCGAGTCCCACTCCAGCTCCGGCGGCACGTGCTGTTCGGCAATGAACACCGCTTCGCGGATGCGGCGGATGTCGGCGTTGTCCTTGTGCCAGTCGGCGAGGCGCACACGAATCTTATTCATTGGCGAATCCCAGGCTTCCTTGTTTGACCAGCTGCTGTACCAGCATAAGGCCATCTTCATCCTGCAGCCATTCGCCCAGGTTGTCGATGTGCAGGGCGTCGGCCGCGCAAACCAGCTTCAGCAGCTCGCGCAGTTTGCCCGGCAGCGGGCAGCTGCGGCCGCTGGCGAACAGCAGCAGGTCTTCTTCGAACTCCGACCAGGCCAGGCGGGCGCTCGGGTTGCGGATCAGGATGGCGCCTTGTTCCAGGGCATCGATCAGCTCTTCCTCGGACAGCTCTTCACCGACGATCTGCTCGGGGTAGCGTGGCTCGGTCATGAACTGGCCGAACCAGGTCAGCAGCAGGTCTTTGTCGCCCATGTGCTTGTCGAGCAGCGCCTTGAGGCGGTCGAGGGCGTCGTGCTGGATCTGGTGCGGGTCGCTGGCCGGCTGGGCATCGGCGTCGCTGTAGCGTTCTTCGTCGGGCAGGAACTGGCCGAGGAAATCGGTGAAGTGGGTCAGTACTTCAGCGGCGCTTGGCGCGCGGAAGCCTACCGAGTAGGTCAGGCAGTCGTCCACGGCCACGCCGTAGTGGGCCAGGCGTGGTGGCAGGTAAAGCATGTCGCCCGGCTCCAGGGTCCACTCATCGCTCTGCTCGAAGTCGGCGAGGATGCGCAGGTCGGCGTGCTCCAGCAGCGAGCTGTCGCTGCTGCACATCTGGCCAATTTTCCAGTTGCGCTGGCCGTGGCCCTGCAGCAGGAACACGTCGTAGTTGTCGAAGTGCGGGCCGACGCTGCCACCGGGGGCGGCGAAGCTGATCATCACGTCATCGATGCGCCAGCTGGGCAGGAAGCGGAAGTTTTCCAGCAGTTCGGCTACTTCCGGGACGAACTGGTCCACGGCCTGCACCAGCAGGGTCCAGTCCTTTTCCGGCAGCTCGGCAAAGGTATCTTCGGTGAACGGGCCGCGGCGCAGCTCCCACGGGTGCGCGCCGTGCTCGAGCACGATACGCGACTCTACTTCCTCTTCCAGGGCCAGGCCGGCCAGCTCGTCGGGGTCGATCGGGCTGATGAAGTCCGGGAAGGCCTGGCGCACCAGCAGCGGCTTCTTCTGCCAGTAGTCGCGCATGAATTCGCGGGCCGAGATGCCGCCCAGCAGCTGCAGTGGAGTATCAGGATTCATGTTCAACCTATTGAAAAAATGTAATTTTCGTTCGGGAATAAAAACGCCCGGCCAGGCCGGGCGTTGAACGCGACGGTCAGCTTAGATGCGTTTGGCCTGTGCTGCCGCGTTGCCGATGTAAGTAGCAGGGGTCAGCTGCTTGAGCTCGGCCTTGGCTTCGGCTGGCATGTCCAGGCCGTCGATGAAGGTCAGCAGCGCTTCCGGGGTGATGCCCTTGCCACGGGTCAGCTCTTTGAGCTTCTCGTAGGGGTTTTCGATGTTGAAGCGGCGCATCACGGTCTGGATCGGCTCGGCCAGCACTTCCCAGCAAGCGTCCAGGTCGGCGGCGATGCGGGCTTCGTTGACTTCCAGCTTGCCGATGCCTTTCAGGCTGGCTTCGTAGGCGATGACGCTGTGGGCAAAGCCCACGCCCAGGTTGCGCAGCACGGTGGAGTCGGTCAGGTCACGCTGCCAGCGCGAGATCGGCAGCTTGCTGGCCAGGTGCTGGAACAGCGCGTTGGCGATACCCAGGTTGCCTTCGGAGTTTTCGAAGTCGATCGGGTTGACCTTGTGCGGCATGGTCGACGAGCCGATTTCGCCGGCAACGGTCTTCTGCTTGAAGTAGCCCAGCGAAATGTAGCCCCACACATCGCGGTCGAAGTCGATCAGGATGGTGTTGAAGCGGGCGATGGCGTCGAACAGCTCGGCGATGTAGTCGTGCGGCTCGATCTGGGTGGTGTACGGGTTGAACTGCAGGCCCAGCTCGTCTTCGATGAAGGCGCGGGCGTTCTGCTCCCAGTCGATCTGCGAGTAGGCCGACAGGTGGGCGTTGTAGTTGCCCACGGCACCGTTGATCTTGCCCAGCAGCGGTACGGCGGCAACCTGGGCGATCTGGCGCTCCAGGCGGTACACGACGTTGGCCAGTTCCTTGCCCAGGGTGGTCGGCGAAGCCGGCTGGCCGTGGGTGCGCGACAGCATCGGCACGTCGGCGTGGGCGTGGGCCAGGGCGCGGATGGCATCGGCGATCTGGCGCATCAGCGGCAGCAGCACTTCGTCACGGCCGGCGCGCAGCATCAGGGCGTGGGACAGGTTGTTGATGTCCTCGCTGGTGCAGGCGAAGTGGATGAACTCGCTGACCTTGGCCAGCTCAGGCAGCTTGGCGGCCTGCTCCTTGAGGAGGTATTCGATCGCCTTGACGTCGTGGTTGGTGGTGCGCTCGATTTCCTTGACGCGTTCGGCGTGCTCGAGCTTGAAGTCGGTGGCCAGGCTGTCCAGCAGGGCGTTGGCTTCGGCGGAGAACGCCGGCACTTCGCCGATCTGCGGGTGGGCGGCCAGGCGCTGCAGCCAGCGCACTTCGACCAGGGCGCGGAAACGGATCAGGCCGAATTCGCTGAAAATGGGGCGCAAGGCCTGGGTTTTGCCGGCATAACGGCCGTCTACAGGGGAAACCGCAGTGAGCGAAGAAAGCTGCATGGGGTGTTCTCGGACAGTCAGGCTTTTGGAAGGGCGCATATCATACATGAAAAATGCGCTCAGGTCGGGTGGCTGACCAAAGGTCGGCCCATGAAAAGCATGTCGCGGTCTCTGTGTAGGAGCAGCCTTGTGCTGCGAATGGGCTGCGCAGCAGCCCCGACAAGGTGTGCCGGGGCCGAAATCCTGGGGCTGCTGCGCAGCCCATTCGCAGCACAAGGCTGCTCCTACACAGGGTTCAGCGTGCGCCTGTCAGGAAGGCGAACGCATCATGTCGTACAGTTCGTTCAACAGCTTGCGCCGGCTGAATACCAGCTGCCAGCGGTGCCCGCCCAGCTGGCGCCACAGGCGTGCGGCGCGGATGCCGGCCAGCAGCAGGGCGCGGATCTTCGAAGCGTTGCTGGCCTGCTGCAGGAAGCGCATATCGCCATGTACCTGGATGCGCTGGCGCAAGGTGCTCAGGGTGTCCTGGTACAAGGCTCCACTGGAAGCGATGACGTTTTCATGAACCAGGCCGAAATGCTCGGCCTGGGACTGGATTTGCGGCAGGCGGTTGCCGATGGTGTCGAGCAGGTCGCCGCGCTTGTTCAGCTGGCGCTCCAGGCCCAGCATCGACAGGGCGTAGCGCAGCGGCTCGCGCTGCAGGCTGCTGGGGTCGCGCTCCAGCGCGCCGACCAGCGCGCGATAGCCGTCGCGCAGGTTCAGGTCGTCACCGCCGAACACCTCCAGGGTGTCCTTGGGGTCGCGGACCAGCAGGCTACCGAGCATGCAGCCGATGTTGGCCTCGCTGGCCTGGCCGGTGCGGGCGATGCGGTCGACCAGTACGGCGGCCTGGAACACACCGCCCAACGCAATCAGCTGCTCCTGCAGGTTGCTCATGCGCGCGGGCTCCACGGCTCGGCGGCTTCGATCACGCCGCCGCCCAGGCACACTTCGCCGTCGTAGAACACCACCGACTGGCCCGGGGTAACGGCGCGTTGCGGTTCGTCGAACACCGCACGGTAACCGCTTTCGGTCAGTTCCAGGGTGCACTGCTGGTCGCTCTGGCGGTAGCGCACCTTGGCGGTGAGCTGGCGCGGGCTGCTGAGGTCGACCGGGTTGACCCAGAAAATTTCCGAAGCGAGCAGGGCGCGAGAGAACAACCACGGGTGTTCATTGCCCTGGCCGACCACCAGCACGTTGCGGGTCAGGTCCTTGTGCAGCACGTACCACGGCTCGTCACCGGCGTCCTTCAGGCCGCCAATGCCCAGGCCCTGGCGCTGGCCGATGGTGTGGTACATCAGGCCGTGGTGGCGGCCGATCACTTCACCGTCGGTGGTCTCGATGTTGCCCGGCTGGGCCGGCAGGTATTGCTTGAGGAAGTCGCTGAAGCGGCGCTCGCCGATGAAGCAGATGCCGGTGGAGTCCTTCTTCTTGGCGGTGGCCAGGCCGTGCTTTTCGGCAATGGCGCGTACTTCGGGCTTTTCCAGCTCGCCAACCGGGAACAGGGTGCGGGCGATTTCCTTGCCGCCGACGGCGTGCAGGAAGTAGCTCTGGTCCTTGTTCGGGTCCAGGCCCTTGAGCAGTTCGGTGAGCTCGCCGGTGTCGCGGCGGCGCACGTAGTGGCCGGTGGCGATCAGGTCGGCACCCAGCGACAGGGCGTAGTCGAGGAACGCCTTGAACTTGATTTCGCGGTTGCAGAGGATGTCCGGGTTGGGCGTGCGGCCGGCCTTGTACTCTTCGAGGAAGTGCTCGAAGACGTTGTCCCAGTATTCGGCGGCGAAGTTGGCGGTGTGCAGCTTGATGCCGATGCGGTCGCATACGGCCTGGGCGTCGGCCAGGTCTTCACGGGCGGTGCAGTATTCGGTGCCGTCGTCTTCTTCCCAGTTCTTCATGAACAGCCCTTCCACCTGGTAGCCCTGCTCCATGAGCAGAAGGGCGGAGACGGAAGAGTCCACGCCGCCGGACATGCCGACGATAACGCGGGTCTTGGCGGGGTCTTTGAGTGCTGGGCTGGTCATGGTTACCGGTGTGTATCAAGGGGGAAAAACGCCGATTCTATCAAACCTGCGGCGGCGCGTCAGTCGCGCAGCAGGTCGAGGCTGTGCAAGGGGCCTTTGAGGTAGTCGTCGAGGCAGCGTGGCACCAGCTCGCTGCGCCAGCGGGCGGGGTCGGCCAGCAGTTCGTCGCGGGTCAGCCACACGGCGCGGACGATGTCGCTGTCCAGCGCCAGGTCGGCGTGATGGCGCACGGGGCGGGCGGCGAAGCAGATGCGCTGGTAGGTCACGCCGTTGCTTGGGGCGGTGTACAGGTAGATGCCTACGACGCCGGTGAGCTCGACTTCCCAGGCGGTTTCTTCGAGGGTTTCGCGCAGGGCGGCCTGGGGCAGGGTCTCGTTGGGTTCGAGGTGGCCGGCGGGCTGGTTGAAGACGTGCTGGTTGGCTTTGAATTCTTCGACGAAGAGGAACTTGCCTTCGTGTTCGACGATGGTTGCGACGGTGATGTGGGGTTGCCAGGTCATAGGTGGTGTCCTTCCAGATTTTGGGACCGCTGCGCGGTCCTTTCGCGACACAAGGCCGCTCCTATGTATGGACTCGCCCACACTGTCTAGCTGCTTTTGAACATAGGAACCCGGT